>WFXV01000112.1 GCA_015490435.1 Thermaceae bacterium | reverse complement strand
TGCTTCCTAAAAGCCTCGACTTGCTTGAGCTTTCGCAAGCGATCTTGAACCCTGGCATCGTCTGCCCCAGCTTCGATGAGAGCTTGGGCCCTCTTTGCTCCCCGCCATGCTTCCCGGCCAACCGTAGTAAGCTGCATTCGTGGGGACCTCCTCTCTCCTGGAGTGGTCCCCACATTCTTATTGATCGAGTCTCACATGTGTCTGTCCGGGTTCAGCACTCCCGCGGGGGCCCTCCGTGCTAAGCTGGGGGCGTCCCCCGCTAGGGGGCGCGAGGCCGCCTGATCGAGGCCCCTGGTGCCTGGGCGCGTAGTCCAGGCTTAAAGTGGGGAAGTCCGGTGAAAGTCCGGCGCTGTCCCGCAACGGTAACCGGGCCAACCGTCGAACCCAAGCGTCGTTGCCCGGAAGCCCGAATACCTGCCAGGGGAGCCCTGGGGTCCCCGCCCCGGGCACCTCTCGCGGAAGAGGGGAATCGGGGGTAAAAAGCGTTTGGCTTTTCGCCCCGCCGTTCCCCGGTGGGGCGTTTCCCTTCCCCACCTCCGGGGCGGCCTCGCGAGGGAACGAAGGAGGTGGACGTATGTTGAAGCGACTCCTTGCGGCACTTTGGCTCTTGGGTCTGGCGCTCGCCACGAGCTACCCCCTGGTGGTCACCGACGACCTCGGGCGGAAGGTCACGATTCCCGCCGAGCCAAAGCGCATCGTGGTGATGCTGCCCTCGGCCACCGAGACGATCTGCGCCCTTGGAGCCTGCGACAAGATCGTCGCCACCGACAACTACTCGAACTGGCCCGAGGCGGTGAAGAAGCTCCCCAAGGCCGGCGGGCTCTACGACCCCAACGTCGAGCTCATCGTCTCCCTGAAGCCGGATCTCGTGATCGCCTCGAAGTACGGCAAGCTGGTGGACCGGCTGGAGAAGGTCGGCATCCCCGCCTACGCGGTCAAGACCGAAACTTTCGAGGACATCTTCGAGACCGCGCGCAAGCTCGGCCGCTTGCTGAACCGGGAGGCCCAGGCGGAGGCGCTGGTCGCCCGGATTCAGTCCGAGGTCTATGCGCTTGAGTCCAAGGCCGCCAAGGCCAAGACCCGGCCCACCGTCTACTACGAGATCGACGCCACCCCCTACACCGTGGGGCCGAACTCCTTCATCGGCGTCCTGATCCAAAAGGCACGGGGCGAGAACATCGTGCCCCCTGAGCTCGGTCTCTTCCCCAAGATCAGCCCCGAGTTCGTGGTGGAGAAAAACCCCGAGGTGATCATCCTCGGCGACGCCCCCTACGGGGTGAACCTCGAGGCGCTGAAGAAGCGCCCGGGCTGGGACCGAATCCGGGCGGTGCGGGAAGTCCGGGTCTGCGAGCTTACTAAGGCCGAGACCGACGTGGTGCACCGGCCGGGGCCGCGGGTTCCGGAGGGGCTCCGGGTCCTGATCCGCTGCATCCACCCCGAGGTCCTGAAGTAGATGTCGAGGCGGACCTGGGTTTGGCTCGGGCTCTTCGCCCTCTTGCCGCTGGCCCTTCTGCTCGGGCTTTCGGTGGGGGCGGTGCCGCTCGGCCTTACCCAGGTCCTCGCCGGGCTCGCCGAGCGGGCGCCGGTGGTCTACGAGATCCGGCTCCCCCGAGTACTGGGGGCGGCGCTCGTCGGGGCCGCGCTCGGGCTTTCCGGGGCCGCCTACCAGGGGCTTTTCAAAAACCCCCTCGCCGACCCCTACCTGATGGGCACCGCGAGCGGCGCCGCCTTCGGGGTGGCGCTCGCGCTCAGCCTCGAGGGCGACCTGAGCCCCGCCTACGCCCACTGGATCGGGGCGGGGGGCGGCTTCTTCGTCCCCACCTTCGCCTTTTTGGGGGCGCTCTTTGCGGTGACGCTGGCGGTGGTCCTTGCCGGGGGCGTGGGCCGCACCCGGGACCTGATCCTCGCTGGGGTGGTGGTGGGCTCGGTGCTGACCGGGCTCACCACCTACCTGATGCTGAGGGACGCCGACCGAGTGCGGGCGGTCTTCGCCTACACCCTGGGCAATCTCGCCTTCGTCGGCTGGCCGGAGGTGGCGCGGCTCGCCCTCTACCTCGCGCTTTCCCTGCCGGTGCTTTGGGGGATGGCCCGGGTCCTGAACGCGGTGCAGCTCGGGGAGGGGGTGGCGCGGACGCTGGGGCTTCCCCTCGACCTCCTCAAGTTCGTGCTCATCGCCACCGCCACCCTGGCCACCGCCGGGGCGGTGGCCGAGGCCGGGATCATCGGGTTCGTGGGGCTGGTGGTGCCCCACGCCCTGCGTCGGATGGGGGGCGGGGACTACCGCTACCTGCTCCCCGCCTCGGCGCTCGGGGGGGCGGCGCTTCTGGTTCTCGCCGACACCCTGGCCCGGGTCCTCGTCCGCCCCGCCGAGCTCCCGGTGGGGGTGGTGACCACCCTGCTCGGCGGTCCCTTCTTCCTCTACCTGCTCTGGAGGATGCGTGCTTAGGGCCCGCGGGCTCACGGTGCGTTACGGGCGCCGGGTGGCGCTTTCCGGGGTCACGCTCGCGGTGCGCCCCGGGGAGTGGGTCGCCCTGCTCGGGCCCAACGGGTCGGGGAAGAGCACGTTGCTCCTCACCCTGCTCGGCCTCCTGCCCTACGAGGGGGAGGTGGAGCTCATGGGCCGGGCGCTTATCCGCTACTCGAGCTGGGAGCGGGGGCGGCTGCTCGCCTACCTACCCCAAAACGGCCTGGTGCCCGAGGGGATGCGGGTGCGGGAGGTGGTGGCGCTCGGGCGGCTCCCCCACCAGGGGCTCTTCGGGCGCTGGAGCGAGGAGGACGAGGCCGCGCTCCGCTTCGCCCTCGCGGCCACCGACACCGAGGCCTTCGCAGAGCGCTACCTCCACACCCTCTCCGGGGGCGAGCGGCAGCGGGTGTTCTTGGCCCGGGCGCTGGCCGCCCGGCCCCGTTTCCTCCTCCTCGACGAGCCCACCAACCACCTCGACCTCGACCACCAGGCCCGCCTGCTCGCGCTGCTTCGCCGGCTCGCCGACGAGGGGATGGGGGTGATCAGCGTGTTCCACGATCCCAACCACGCCCGGGCCGCCGACCGGGTGGTGTTGCTCGAGGCCGGCCGGGTCCGCGCCGAGGGGTCGTTTTCCGTTCTGGTGGGCGAGCTGCTCGCGCTCTACCCCGGCGCCGAGGCCTGGGAGACGCCCGAGGGGCCGGTGGTCCTGCCCGGATGGGGGCGGCGATGAGGGGTTCGCTGAAGGCGAGCGGCACCCTCCTCGTGGTGGACCTCGGGGAAGTGCGGAGGCTTTGGACCGAGTCGGGCCCCGCCCTCGCCCGCTACGTGGCGGTGGTGCGGGACGGGGCCGAGGGGCGGTGCCGGCGGCCGGGGCGGAGCCCTTTTGGGCCGGTGCTGCTCCGCCACGGGCTGCCCCCCGGGGAGACGCTCGTCTACCGCTCGGCGAGCGATCCCTTGGATTTTGAACTCGAGGAGGGGGCGGTGGTGGTTGGCAGCGTAGCGGTCTTCCCCGACGGGCCGCCGGCCTTCGTCTTCACCCCCCACTACGCCTGGGTGGAGGAGTGATGGGCCGACTCCTCGTCTTCACCGGGGACGGCAAGGGGAAGTCCACCGCCGCCTTCGGGCTGGTGCTCCGGGCGCTGGGCCGGGGGCTTCGCCCGGTGGTCTTCCAGTTCATCAAGCGTAAGGCGGCGAACTACGGCGAGCACCGGGCGTTCCGGGCGCTCGGCGTGCCCGTTCACCCCCTGGGGGACGGGTTTACCTGGCGTTCGCGGGACCTCGGGGAAAGCGCCCGGCTTGCCCGGGAGGGCTGGGCCCGGGCGCGGGAGGCCTTGGGCTCGGGGGCCTATGACCTGGTCGTGCTCGACGAGTTCACCTACGTATTGAACTACGGCTGGGTGGAGCGGGAGGAGGTGCTCCTTGCCTTTCGCTCCCGCCCGGAGGGGGTGCACCTCGCGGTCACCGGGCGGGACGCCCCCGAGTGGCTGATCGCGCTCGCCGACACCGTCACCGAGATGCGAAAGGTCAAGCACGCCTATGACGCCGGCGTGCCCGCCACCCGGGGGGTGGAGCTTTGAGGGGGCTCCTCGTCGCCGCCCCGGCTTCCGGCCAGGGGAAGACGACGCTGGCCCTCGTGCTCGCGCTGGCCCTAAAGAAGCGGGGCCTTCGGGTTCAGGCCTTCAAGGTGGGGCCCGACTACCTCGACCCCGGCCACCTCGCCGCTGCCACCGGAAGGCCGGTCTACAACCTGGACGGCTACTTCCTGGACGAGGCCGCGCTCGGCTGGCTCTTCGAAAGCCGGGCGCGGACCGCCGATCTCGCCCTGGTCGAGGGGGTGATGGGGCTTTACGACGGGAAGGACCCCCTCGGCCAGAGGGGTTCGGCAGCCCAGGTCGCCCGCGTGCTCGGCCTGCCCGTGGTTTTGGTGGTGGACGCGGGGGCGATGGCGGGCTCGATCGCCGCCCTCGCGCGGGGGTTTCGCGACCACGCCGAGGGGTTTTCCCTCGCCGGGGTGGTGGCGAACCGGGTGGCGGGGCCCGGGCACGCGGCGATTTTGCAAAGGGCCCTTCGCGCGGTGGGGATTCCCTTCTTGGGATATTTGCCCAAGGACCCCGAGCTCGAGATTCCGGAGCGGCACCTGGGCCTGGTCCTCGCCGGGGAGGTCGCGCTGCCCGAGGCGGCGCTTTTGCGGGCCGCTAGGACCCTGGACCTGGGCGCCCTCTTGCGGGTCGCGGAAGGGGCCCGGGGGCCACTTCGGGCGGCGCCCCCGTATGACCCGGAGCGCCGCTACGAAGGGGCGCGGATCGCCTACGCCAAAGACCGGGCCTTTTCCTTTTACTACCCGGAGGTGCTCGAGGTCCTCGCCGAGCTGGGCGCCGAGCTCCTGCCCTTTAGCCCCCTGGCCGACGCGGAGCCGCCTGAAGCCGGGCTCCTTTGGCTGGGGGGCGGCTACCCCGAGCTCTACGCGAAGGAGCTCGGGGAAAACCGGGGGATGATCGAGGCGATCCGGCGGTTTTCCGGCCCCCTCTACGCCGAGTGCGGCGGCTACATCTACCTGGTGCAAGGGGTCTACTTCGAGGGGCTTTGCCACCCCCTGGCCGGGCTCGTTCCCGGGGTGGCCGAGGTGAAGGACCGCCCCGTTCTCGGCTACCGCGAGGTCACGCCGCTGGGCGGGGCCGAGCTCTTTCCCGAGGGGGCCTGGATCCGCGGTCACGAGTTTCACTACGCCGAGCTCGAGGAAAGGGGCCCCCATCTCTGGAAGGAGCGCTCCGGCCGGCGGCTCGGCTACCGAGAGGGGCGGGTACACGCGAGCTTCGTGCACCTCTACCTCTTGAGCCACGCCCCGGCGCTCTACCGGTTCCTGGAGGCGAGCGGTGGACGTTTGGATCGCCGGCGTTCTTGACCTTTTCGGCGAGCCGAAAAACCGCTTCCACCCGGTGGCCTGGTTCGGGGGGCTCGCGCGGGAGCTCGAGGCCCGTTTTTACCGGGACTCGGCGAAGAGGGGGCTTTTCCTCACCCTTTTTCTGGTCCTATTCGCGGCCGGCGTAGGCTTTTTCCTGGAGCGCGGCCTCGAGGCCGTAGCCGGCTGGGCCCAGTACGTGCTCCTTGGCCTTTTGCTAAAGCCCGCCTTCGCGCTGAAGGGTCTCCTCGACGCTGCCCTGCGGGTGGAAAGGGCGCTTTCGAAGGACCTGAGCCTTGCCCGAAGGGTGCTTTCCGAGATCGTGAGTCGGAAGACGAAGGACTTAGACGCCGCCCAGGTCCGCATGGCGGCGATCGAGTCCTTGGCGGAAAACCTCGTTGACTCGGTGGTCTCGCCGCTTTTTTACTACCTTCTCTTCGGCCTTCCCGGGGCCTACCTCTTTCGCGCCGCGAACACCCTGGATGCGCTTTGGGGCTACAAGAGCCCGCGCTACCGGCGCTTTGGCCGGGTCGCCGCCCGGCTCGACGACGCCTTGAACTTCCTGCCCGCCCGGATCGCGGGGCTTTTGCTCGTGCTCCGGGGCGGCTCTTCGCTCGGCGCATTTTTTTCGGAGACGCGCAAAACCCCTTCCCCGAACGCGGGCTGGCCGATGGCGGCCTTCGCCCTTAGGCTCGGGGTCCGGCTCGAAAAGCCCGGGGTTTATCTTTTGAACCCGAAGGGCCGGCTTCCCGGGGCGGAGGACTTCTTTCGGGCGCTCTTTTTGGCTCGGGTCTTCGGCTACCTCTGGATCTTTGCCGTGGGCATGGTGCTCTGGGAGGTGGGGCGGTGAGGGTCCACGGTGGCGCGCCGCGCGGGGCGCGGGCGGACTTTTCCACGAACCTGAATGCCCTGGGACCGCCCGGATCTTTGGTGAAGGCCCTGCGAAGGGTGCCCCTTTCCCGCTACCCCGACCCCGAGTACGCGGAGCTCCGCGCTCTTCTTGGAGACCCCGCGCGGGTGGCGGTGGGGGCTGGGGCGAACGAGCTCATCCACCGCCTGGTGGCGGCCTTCGGCGGGCCGGTAGCCGTCTTTTGCCCGAGCTTTGGCGAGTACGCCGAGGCTGCCCACGCGCGGGGGGCGCGGGTCTTTTTTGCCCGGGACGAGGAAGGGTTTTTGCGGGAGATGCGAAAGGCCCGCCTCGGCTTCCTCGCGAGCCCCAACAACCCCGACGGCCGGGTCTACGAGGCCGATTTCCTAAACGAGGCGGCCAAGGCTGGGGGGCTTTTGGTCCTGGACCTTGCCTACGCGCCCCTTTCCGAGGTCCCGGTCTTCGTTCCCGAGGGGGTGGTTCGCCTTTACTCCCCGAACAAGGCCTTCGCCCTCCCCGGGGTGCGGGCGGGGTACGCGGTCTTCCCGGAGGCTTCGCTCGCCGAGCGGGTTCGGAGGCTTGCCCCTTCCTGGGTGCTTTCTTCCACCGGGGAGGCATTTTTAAGGCTTTCGGAAGGGGAAGAGGCGCGGAGCTGGCTTGCTGCCGCCCGCCCGCGGCTTTTCGCCTGGCGCCGGGCGCTCGCCCGGGGTTTGGAAAGGCGGGGTTTTTCCGTGGTGGAGGGGCGGGCGAACTTCGTGATGGCGAGGCTCGGCGAAGCGCAAATCAAGGCGCTTTTGAGGGCCGGGGTCTGGGTGCGGCCGCTTTTCGACAAAGGTCTCCCCGACTGGGCCCGGCTCAGCGCCCAGGGGCCGAAGGCCCGCCGGCTCCTTTGGGAGGTGCTCGGTGGCTAGGGCGATCGCCGTGCTCGGAACCGGCTCGGGGGTGGGGAAGAGCCTCCTCGTCACCGCCCTCGCCCGCTACTTCGCCAAGCGGGGTTTTCGGGTCGCGCCGTTCAAGGGGCAGAACATGTCGAACCACGCCCGGGTGGTGGCGGGGGGCGAGATCGGCGCCGCCCAGTACTACCAGGCGCTGGCCGCCGGGGTGCGGCCCTCGGTCTCGATGAACCCGGTGCTTTTGAAGCCCGAGGCGGAGACGAGAAGCCAGGTGGTGGTGCTCGGCCGGGTGCGGCCCGAGCTCGCCCGGGTACCTTGGAAGGCGCGGGATCGCTACCTCTGGCCGCCGGTGCGGGAGAGCCTTCGGGAGCTGCTCGCGTCTAACGACCTCGTCCTCATCGAGGGGGCCGGGAGCCCGGCGGAGCCGAACCTGATGGCTTCCGACGTGACCAACCTCCGGGTGTTAAGGGAGGCGGACGCGGCCGGGATCCTGGTGGCGGACATCGACAAGGGAGGCGCCTTCGCCGCCCTCCTTGGCACCTACGCCTATTTGCCCGAGGCCGACCGGGCGCGGATGGTCGCCTTCGTGCTCAACAAGTTCCGGGGGGATCCCGCCCTGCTCGAGCCCGCCCCCACCGACCTCTGGCGGCGGACCGGGATGGCCCCGCTCGGGGTGCTTCCCCTTCTCGCCCACCGGCTCCCCGACGAGGACGCGCCCTTCTTGGGTACCGCCCCGGGGGCCGGGGGGGCAGTTTTCGGCGTGGTCCGCTACCCCTTCGCCTCGAACCTGGACGAGTTTTGGCCCCTTTCTGAGCTCGCCCGGGTGCGCTTCGTGGAGGACCCCGGGGAGCTTGAGCGGATCGAGTTTTTGATCCTTCCCGGCGCGAAGAACGTAAAGGCGGCGCTCGACTACCTGCGGGCCTCGGGGATGGACCGGGCGATTTGGGCCTACGCCGCGTCCGGCCGGCCGGTGCTCGGGGTTTGCGGGGGGCTCGAGCTCCTCGGCGAGGGCATCTCGGACCCTGGCGGCGTGGAGTTTGGCGGCGAGGTGCGGGGCCTTGGCCTTTTGCCCCTTTGGACCGAGATGGAAAAGGAGAAGGTCGTGCGGGCGCGCGAGGCGTGCTTCTCCGTGCTCGAGCCCCCCTTCGACGCACTTTCCGGCGTATGCCTCTCGGGCTACGAGATCCACCACGGCCGCACCCGCCCGACCGGCGAGGTCCGGGAGGTCCTCCCCGGGGGGCTCGGCTTTCAGAAGGGGAACGTCCTCGGCCTCTTCCTCCACGGGCTTTTCGAAAACCCCTCGGTGCAGCGGGCGCTTTTTGGCCGGGAGGCGCGGGGCCTCGCGGACACCTTCGACCGGCTCGCGGGGGCGGTGGAGGCCCACCTCGACGGGGAGTTTCTGATGGCGATAGCAGAAGAAGGCAAGGCGGCAAAAAGGGTGCCGCCCGGGGCGGTCTACCTCCTCCTCGGCGGGGCCAGGAGCGGGAAGAGCCGCGCTGCCCTGCGCCTGGCCGAGCGGCTCGGGGGGAATCGGGTGGCCTTCGTCGCTACCGCCCGGGCCACCGACCCCGAGATGCGCTCGCGCATCGCGCGCCACCGCGCCGAGCGCCCGGCGGGCTGGCGGACGATCGAGGCCCCCCGGGGCTTCGCCCGGGCGGTGGCCGAGGCCGAGGAGCCCGTCGTCGTCCTCGACTGCGTCGCCGTGGGGCTCGCGAACGCCCTGGTGGAGGAGGGGGGGAAGGCGGCGCTCGGGGAGCTCGGGGCCCTCCTCGAGGTCATACAGGCCCGAGAAAAGACCCTCATCCTCGTTTCCAACGAGGTGGGGATGGGGGTGGTGCCCCCGAGCGCCCTCGGGCGGCAGTACCGCGACCTGCTCGGCTTCGCCAACCAACGCCTGGCCGAGGCCGCGGACGCCGCGTTTTTGCTCGTGGCCGGCCAGGCGATTCGGTTGAAGGGAGGACTCGCGCTGTGAAGGTAAACGTCCAACCGGTGGAAAAGGCCTACCTGGACGCCGCCTGGCGGCGGCTCGACCGGCTCACGAAGCCCCCGCGCTCCTTGGGTAAGCTCGAGGAGCTCGCCGCCCGGATCGCCGCCATCCAGCGGACCGACCGGCCCCGGCTCGGCCCCGGGGCGGTGGTGGTGGCGGCCTCCGACCACGGGGTGGCCTGGGAGGAAGGTGTCTCGGCCTATCCCCCCGGGGTCACCTACCAGATGGTCTTGAACTTCCTCGCCGGAGGTGCCGCCATCAACCAGATCGCGGCCGAGGCGAATGCCCGGGTCTACGTCCTCGACGTCGGGGTCCGGGGCCCCGACTTCCCGGAGGTCGAGGGGCTCATCCAGGCCCGCGTTCGCCCGGGGACCGGAAACATCGTCAAAGAGCCCGCGATGCGCCTTGAAGAGGCAGAGGCCGCCTTGAAGGCGGGCTATGAGGCGGGAAGGCGGGCGATCGCGGAGGGCGCCACCCTGCTCGCCGCCGGCGACATGGGGATCGGGAACACCACCGCGGCCGCCGCCCTCACCGCCGCCTTCCTCGGCCTTCCCGCCCGGGAGGTCACCGGGCGGGGCACCGGGGTCGAGGGCGAGGCCTACGCGCGAAAAGTGCGGGCGGTGGAGGCCGCCCTTCGCCGGGCCGAGGAAAGGCTCGGTCCCCTGGAAAAGGCGCCCGCCCTCGCGGTGGCGGCGGAGCTTGGAGGGCTCGAGCTCCTCGCCGCCGCCGGCGTCTTCCTCTCCGGGGCCGAAGCCGGGGTGCCGGTGGTCACCGACGGCTTCCCCGTCACCGCCGGGGCCCTCATCGCCACCCGGCTCGTCCCCGAGGTGCGGGACTACCTCTTCGCCGGCCACCGCTCGGTGGAGCCGGGGCACGCGCGGCAGCTTGAGGCCCTTGGGCTCTTCCCCGTCTTCGACCTCGAGCTCCGGCTCGGCGAGGGCACCGGGGCGGTGCTCGCCTTCCCCGTCCTCCGGGCGGTCGCCCGGGTCCTCGCCGGCATGGCCACCTTCGAGGAGGCCGGGGTGAGCGAGGGCTAGCCTACCGGGTGCCGGCAGCGCCCCTCGGCCTTGAAGGCGAGGAGGTTTTCCAGGGTGGTCTCGAGAATCCGGGCCACCGCCTCCTCGGTGTTGTAGGCGTTGTGGGGGGTGAGGAGGGCGTTTTCGAAGCGGTGGAGGAAGAAGCTCTTGAGGGCGGCTTGCAACGTGCTTTCGGGCACCGGGTGCGGGCCGCCCCCGAGGATCAGGGCCTCTTCCATCCAGACCTCCTCGCCCTCGAAGGTGTCCATCGCCATCCCGGCGAGCCGGCCCTCTTTGAGGGCCTCGATCACCGCCTGGGTCTCCACCACCGCGCCCCGGGAGGTGTTCACCAGGTAGCTGCCCGGCTTCATACGGCGGATGTGGTCGCGGTTCAAGAGATGGTGGGTGGAGGGGAGGTAGGGTACGTGGAGGCTGACCACGTCGGCCTCGGCGAGGAGGGTCTCTAGGGGGACGTAGCGCACGCCGTAGCGCTGGGTGAGCTCGGGCCTCGGCCGCACGTCGTAGGCCAGGATCCGCACCCCGAAGCCCGCGAGCAGCGCCACCAGCCGGCTCCCGATGCGGCCGGTCCCGATTACCCCCACGGTCTTCCCCCCGAGGTCGCGGCCCCGGAGCCCCTCGCGGGAGAACTCCCCCGCTCGGTCCGGAGCAGGGTGGGCTTGAGCCGCCGGAGGAGGGCGAGGATCAGAAGCAGCGCGTACTCGGCGACGGTCTGGTCGCCGTAGCCGGGCACGTTGCAGACCTGGATCCCCCGCTTCCTCGCGGTCTCGAGGTCGATGTGGTCGTAGCCGGTGGAGCGGGTGGCGACGAGCCGGAGCCCGGGCAGGGCGTCGAAGACCCGGGCGTCCAGGCGGGAGTGGATGAAGACCGAAACCGCCTCCACCCCGTTGAGCTCCCGGGCGAGGCCTGGGGTCAGGGGTTCTTGGGAGAGGGCGACGAGCTCGAAGCCGGCGGGGAGGAGCCGTCGCTTGATCTCCGGGGCTTCCCAGCCCTCGAGCTCAAAAAAGGCGACCCGCATACCCCCAGTATCGCCGGTATCGTGGGGGGCGTGGGCCCCTGTCGCGTCGCCCTCGGCTTCCTCACCGCCCTGCCCCTGGGCCCGCCCCCAAAGGGCCCCTGGGACC
>WFXV01000111.1 GCA_015490435.1 Thermaceae bacterium | reverse complement strand
GGCGTACTCCGGGGGCACCCCGGGGCCGGTGTCGGCGATGCAAAACCGCACCTCCTCGGGCGCCTTCGCGAGCGTCAGGGTGACCCGGCCCCCCTTCGGGGTGTGGGCGAGGGCGTTTTTCAGAAGGTTGGCGAAGACCTGGTCCACCCGCTCGGGGTCGGCGAGCACCGGCGGCAGCTCCGGGAAAGCGGGGGCGACGAGCGCCACCCCCTTCTCGGTGAAGGCCTCCCGAAAGCGCGATAGCGCCCGCTCGACCAGCTCCCGGGGCGGCACCGGCCGAAGGCGGAGGGCTACCGCCCCCGCTTCCACCCGGGAAACCTGGGCCAGGTCCTCCACCAGCCGGGCCATCGCCCGCACCTCCCGGGCGATCGCGGAAGCGGCCCGCGCCGGGGCGAGCACCCCGTCGGCGAGCGCCTCGGCGTAGCCCTGGAGCGCCGCCAGCGGGGTTCGGAGCTCGTGGGCCACGTTCCCGATCAGCTCCGCCCGGGTCTCCTCCACCCTGGCGAGCGCCTCGGCCAGGCGGTTGAACTGGGCGGCGAGCTCGGAGAGCTCGTCCCGCCCCAGCACCGGAAGCCGGACCCGGTAGTCGCCGGCGGCCACCCGCCGGCTGGCCTCGGCGAGCATCTCGGCGGTGCGGGTGAGCTTGCGGGAAACGAAGTAAGCCACGAGCCCCGAGGCCAAGAAGGCGAGGGGCAGCGCGGCCAGGAACGCCGAGTTCAAGGTGGCCGCGAGGCTTCGCTCGAGGTCCACCTTCAAGGCCTCGGCCATCGGCCCCATGCCCATGACCGAGACGGTCTCCACCATGCGCGCGACGTGGCCGGCAAAGAAGCGGGGGGCAAGGAGCTCGATCAGGACCACCAGCAAGAGCTCGGCGAAGAGCACCACCAGGAGGTAGCTGAAAAAAAGCTTTAGAAAGAGCCTCACCGCGCGCCCTCGCGAAACCGGTACCCGACCCCGCGCACGGTCTCGATGAAACGGGGGCTCTCGGGGTCGTCGCCGAGCTTTTTCCGTAGCGAGGCGATGTGCACGTCCACCACCCGGTCCACGCCGAAGAAGTCCGCGCCCCACACGCGCTCGAGCAGGCGCTCCCGGGGGTAGGCCATCCCCGGGTGCTGGGCCAGGACCAGGAGGAGATCGAACTCGAGCTTGGAAAGGGGCACCTCCCGCCCGTCCAGGTAGACCCGGCGCTCCTTGGGGCGGATCACCAACCCGCCGTAGACGAGCTCGTCCCGGTGCCCTGCCCGGCGCAAGAGCGCCCGTACCCGGGCGACGAGCTCCCGGGGGGAGAAGGGCTTGGTGACGTAGTCGTCGGCCCCCAGCTCGAACCCCCGCACCCGCTCCTCCTCTTCGCCCCGGGCGGTGAGCATCAGGATGGGGAGCTCGGGGTCGCGCGCCCGGAGGATCTCGGCGACCCGCCAGCCGTCGAGGCCGGGGAGCATCAAATCGAGCACCACGAGGTCGGCCCCCACCGCCTGGTGGAGCGCGGCCTCGCCGCTATCGGCCTCGAGCACCTCGTGCCCCTCCCGCGCCAGGTAAGCGACGAGGACCTCGCGGATCGCGGGGTCGTCGTCCACCACCAGTACCCGCGCCATCAGCCTCCCAGGTCGCGCTTCATCCGCTCAAAGGTCTCCCGGTCGATCTCGCCCCGGGCGTAGCGCTCCTTCAGGAACTCGAGCGCCCGGTCCCCGCCGGGGGACGAACCCGAACCGGCGAGCGCCCGCACCAACGCGTAGACGAGCCAGGCCACCAGGGCGAACCAGAGAATACCAAAGACGAACCCCCAGCCGCCGTAGCCAAAACCGCCGCAAAACGGGCACCCCCACATCATCGCCGATCACCCCCGACCCAATCTCGCCGGGATGTGTAAAGTTGCGGTAAAGCCCGGCCCCGCTCTGCTAGCCTGGGGGGACGATGGCCAAGCGGGTCCTCCTCGCGCTCTTTCTCCTCGCCCCGGTCTGGGCCCAGACCGAGGCCCGCTTCGTGGTCCACGACCACCTGCTCGTCGGGGGGCAGGTGCGCACCTACGTCAGTACCCTGACCCGCGAGGTGAAAAGCGCCGAGGAGCTGCTCGCCTGGGTGAAGACCCTCGCCCGCCCCCCCAAGGTCGCCCGCTTCGTCTACAGCAAGGCGCGGGGCTGGTACGCGGTGGAGAGGGTCGGCTACCAGGTGGACCCGAAGGCGGTGCTCGCCGCCTACCGCCGCGCCCTGGCCTACGGCAAGAAAAGCTTTTACGTGCCCGCCCGTGTGCTCGAGCCCAAACGCGGCATACACTGGCTTTTCGAGCGGGGCATCCGCGCCTTCCTCGCCGAAGGGGTCACCGACTTCCGGGGTTCCTCGAAAAACCGCGTCCACAACCTGCGCCTCGCGGCCGAGAAACTGGACGGCCTGATCATCCCTAAGGGCGCGGTCTTCTCCTTCAACCAGGCCCTCGGCCCGGTGAACGAGGAAGGGGGCTACCGGGAGGGCTACGTGATCCTCGGCGACCGCACCGAAAAGGGCGTGGGGGGCGGGGTCTGCCAGGTCTCGACCACGGTCTTCCGCGCCGCTTTCTTCGCCGGGCTCCCGATCCTCGAGCGCAAGCCCCACTCCTACCAGCTCCGCTACTACCGGCCCACCGGGCTCGACGCCACGGTCTACGCCCCCTGGGTGGACCTCAAGTTCAAAAACGACACCCCGGGCGACCTCCTGCTCCGGACCTACGTCCGGGGTACCCGGCTTTTCGTCCGGCTCTTTGGCACCAAGGACCGCGAGGTGCGCTGGGAGGGGCCGATCATCCTCGAGCAAACGCCCCCGCTCCCGCCCCGGGAGATCGTGGACGAGAGCCTGCCCCCGGGGACCCGGAAGCAGGTGGACTGGCCCGCCCCGGGGGCGCGGGTCCTAGTCAAGCGGACGGTGCGCTACGCTGACGGGCGGGTGGTCGAGGAGGCCTTCCCGAGCACTTACAAGCCCTGGGGGGCGGTCTACCTCGTCGGCCCCGACCCAGAGACCGCCCCCCTCGGCCAGAAACCCTAGGCCCCGAACTTCTGCAGCTTGCCCGCGTGGGCCAGCATGAGGGGCAAGAGCACCGGGCCAACGAGCGCGCCCAGCGAACCCTTCGCCGCCTCGTCCTCGGTGAAGCGGCGGGCGGCGTCGTTCCGCAGGTAGGAGGCGTGGAGCAAGACCGGCACCGGGTGCCAGGAGTGGGCCTTATAGACCGCCGGGGTCGAGTGGTCGCCGGTGATGAGAAGCACATCCGGCTTCAGGGCCAGAAGTTCGGGGAGCAGGGCGTCGAAGAGCTCGATCCGCTCCACCTTGCCCTCGAAGTCGCCGTCCTCCCCCTTGGAGTCGGTCTTCTTGAAGTGGAGGTAAAAGAAGTCGTAGTCCCCCCAGGCCGCCTTTAGCGCCTCGACCTTGGCCCGGGGCCGGTCGGGGTCCTCCTCGTCCTCGCGAAGACCGAGGGCCTCCATGCCCACCAGCTCGGCCACGCCCCGGTACATGGGGTAGCTCGCGATGGCCGCTGCGCGCACCTTGGCGACCTCGGGGAGCTTGGGGAAGTCGGGCTTTTGGGAGACCCCCCGGAGCAAAACGCCGTTGATCACCGGCTCGTCCTTGAGCGCCTCCCGGGCGAGCTCGACGAAGCGGTTCAGGATCCGGGCGGTCTTGGCACTTTTCGCATCGTCTGGGTCTTCGGGCTCGGCCGGGCGCGGGGGCACCCCGGTGGTCTGGGGGTCGGTGTCGGTGACCCGGGCACCAAGCCCCTCGCTCCGGAGCACCAGCACGAAGCGGTGCTCGCTCTCGGTGTAGAGCTCTACCCGGACCCCGTCGATCTCCTGGATTTTCGCTTTCAGTTTTTCGATCACCCGCCGGTTCTCCTCGGTGGGGGGGCGGCCGGCGCGGCGGTCCTTGATGGTGCCGTCGGGGTTCAAGGTGGCGAAGTTGCCCCGCACCGCCACGTCGCCGGGGCCAAGGGGGATCCCGAGCCCGAGCGCTGAGAGCACCCCGCGGCCGACCTGGTACTTGAGGGGGTCGTAGCCGAAGATCGAAAGGTGCCCTGGCCCCGAACCCGGCGCGATCCCCGGCGCCACCGGGGTGAAGAGCCCGAGCGCCGAGCGCTCGGCGAGCCGGTCCAGGTTCGGGGTCTTGGCGGCGGCGAGCTCGGTGGGCCCGCCCAGCTCTTTGGGCAGCCCGCCGACCCCGTCGAGGACCACCAAGAGGATCTTGCTCGGGGTCTTCTTCGAAAGCTCCTTGAGCTCAGGGAGGAGGTCCATGGCCCCATTATGCGCGCGATAATGGGAGGGTGCGACCGCGGGGCAAGTACTGGCTCGAATCCGAGGACGGCCGCTACCTGATGGGCCCGAGGACGCTCCGGCTCCTCCGCGCCATCGAGGAGACCGGAAGCCTGAAGGCGGCGGCGAAGGAGGCGGGGTTTTCCTACCGCGCCGGCTGGGCCCGGCTCCGCGAGGTCGAGGCCGCCCTCGGCTTTCCCCTGGCGGTCTCCCAAAGCGGCGGCGAGGGTGGGGGCGGCACCCGGCTCACCGAGCAGGGTCGGGACTTCCTCGCCCGCTACCAGCGCTTTTTGGAGGCCGCCGAGGCCGGGGTGCGGCGCGCCTTCGAAGAGGCCTTCGGGGAATAATGGGCAGCATGGAGAAGACCCGGGTGCTCTTCGTCTGCCTCGGAAACATCTGCCGCAGCCCGATCGCCGAAGGCATCTTTAGAAAGCTCGTCCAGGAGCAGGGGCTCGCCGAGCGCTTCGAGGCCGACTCGGCGGGGATCGGCCCCTGGCACGTGGGCGAGCCGATGGACCCTCGGGCGGCGGCGGTCCTAAAGCGCCACGGCGCCTACTTCGACCACGTCGCCCGCCAGATCGCGCCCGAGGACTTCGAGACCTTCGACCTCATCCTCGCCGCCGACCGGGAGGTGGAGCGGGACCTGCTCCGCCGGGCGGGGCGTCACCGGGAGAAGGTCCGCCTCATCACCGAGCCCTGGGGCGGGGGTGAGGTGAGCGACCCCTGGGAAGGGGACGAGGCCGCCTGCGAGGAGACCTACCTCGAGCTTTTGGACCTGGTCCAGCGCTGGCTGGAACGGCTTTCCGGTGGACCCGAGGGCGATTCTTAAGGCGGCTGGGCTCCGTGCCCCGGAGCTGGTGCCGCTTTCGGGCGGCGACGTCTCCCGCGTCTTTCGCGCCGGGCCCTACGTGATCAAGACCCACGAAGCGCCGCCGCCCGGCCTCTTCCGGGCCGAGGCCGAGGGGCTATCTTCCCTCGCCGAGGCCGGCTCCCGGGTACCCCGGGTCCACTGGGTGGGGGAAGGGGGGATTGTGCTCGAGTACCTGCCCCCGGGCCCCGACGACTGGAAGTGCCTCGCCCGGATGCTCGCCCGGCTCCACCGAGAAACCAGGCCCCGCTACGGCTGGCCCCGCCCCGGCTACCTCGGCACCTTTCCCCTCCCCGCCGGCGAGGAAGAAGACTGGAGCCGCTTCTTCGCGGAAAAGAGACTCCTTCCCCTGATTCAGGCGACCTGGGCCCGGCTCGGGGCCCTCGGCCCCGAGCTCGAAAGGCTCCTCTCCCGCCTCCGCCTCCCCACCGAGGGCCCGGCCCTGATCCACGGCGACCTCTGGTCGGGAAACGTCCACATGAGCGCGCAAGGGCCCGCCCTCATCGACCCCTCGGTCTGGGTCGGCGAGCGGGGCGTGGACCTCGCGATGATGCGGCTCTTTGGCGGCTTCCCGGAGCCCTTCTGGCAGGAATACGAGGCCCTCTACCCGGTGCCGCTCGAGGTCCGGGAGGCGCTTCCCTGCTACCAGCTCTACTACCTCCTGGTGCACGTGCGCTTCTTTGGCAGCGGCTACCTTTTAAGCCTCCGCCGTCGGTTGGCGGACTGCCTCTAAAATGAAGAGGCCATGCGCACACCCGGCTGGGACCTTGCGGGCTGGGGCCTTGCCCTTTACCTGGGGGCTTGGCTGCTCTCCGTCTGGATTCCCGGCGCCCGCCCGCTCGCCCTCGCGGGGCTCGCCCTCCACCTCGTCGGCCTCTACCTCCTCACCCAAGCGCTTCGCAAACCCCGCATCTTCACCGACCCGCTGATCGGCCACGCGATCCTCTGGGTCGGGTTTGCCCTCGTCCCGAGCACGATCGCCATAGGCACAAGACCACGCCTGGAGCCGATCGCGTTCTCAGCGGGACCGATCCCGGCGGGGTTCTTGGCCCTCTGGCTCTTTGGCGTCGCCGCCGCCATGTTCATCCGGCGGGGCTTTCGGAGCCTGGCCGAGGCCAGCGGAGAACCACGCTTTTCCCTCGCCGGCGACCTGATCCTTTGGGGCGCGGTTGCCGGCATCGTGCTTTTCGGCTACCTCGCTTGGATCGCCGGCGAGGGCGTGGCGCTTTTTGCTTTTTTAAAAGCCCCCGGCAGCCCTTAACGGGCCTGGTTTGCGGCCACCAGGAGGGGGTCCCAGACCGGGCTGAAGGGCGGAGCGTAGGCGAGGTCGAGGGCGCGCAGGTCCTCGACCGTGCCCTTCTTGTATAAAAGCGCCGCCACCGCGTCGATGCGGAGCGCGTCGTTCCGGTGTCCGACCACCTGGGCGCCAAGGAGCCGGCCCGAGCCCTCCTCATAGACCAGCTTGACCACGAAGGGGTGGCCGCCCGGCATGTAGTGGGCGCGGTCGCGGCTCTTGATCAGGACGCCCTTTGCGGCGAAGCCCTTCTTCTTGGCCTCGGTCTCGGTGAGGCCGGTCACCGCCACCGCCCGGTCGAAGATCCGGGTGATGGCGGTACCGAGCACCCCCCGGAAGGCGGCCTCCCTGCCCCCGATCACGGTGCCGGCGGTGCGGCCGTGCTTGTTGGCCACGTCGCCGAGGGGCAGCCAGTAGGGCTCATTGGTGAGCAGGTGCCGGCTCTCGGCCACGTCGCCGGCGGCGAAGACGCCCTCGAGGTTGGTGCGCATCTTTTCGTCCACCTGGATCGCCCCGGTGGGCCCGAGCGCCACCCCGAAGCTTTTCGCGAGCTCCACGTTCGGGCGGATCCCCACCGAGAGCAGGACCAGGTCGGCCGCGAGGCGCCCCGCGGTGGTCTCCACCGCCTCCACCTTCCCCTCGCCCAGGATCGCTTCCAGCCGGGTTCCGGTGAGAAGCTCGACGCCGTGTTTTTTTAACTCCTCGGCGACGATCTCGCTGAGCTCGGAGTCCACCATGGGCAGGACCCGCTCCTCGGCCTCGACCACCGCAACCTCGAGGCCCCGGGAGCGGAAGGCCTCGGCGACCTCGAGCCCCACGTACCCGCCGCCTACGATCACCGCCCTGCGGGCATTTGCCATCCACTCGCGGATGGCGACGCCGTCCTCGGGGATCCGGAGCACGAAGACGCCGGGGAGGTCCACCCCGGGCAGGTCCGGCACCACCGGCCGGGCCCCGGTGGCCACCACCAGGTAGTCAAAGCGCTCCTTGAACTCCCGCCCCTCGTCCAGGGCGGCCACCGTCACCTCACGGTTTTCGTAGTCCACCGCCACCACCTCGTGGCGGGTGAGGGCGGTGATGCCCTGCTTCTTGAACTGCTCCGGGGTGCGGGCCACCAGGTCCTCGACCCGCGCGACCTCGCCCGAGAGGAAGTAGGGCAGGCCGCAGGCGCCGTAGGAGACGAAATGGGTCTTCTCGAAGGCGACGACCTCGAGCTCCGGGTTCTCCCGCTTCGCCTTGGCCGCGGCGCTCATGCCCGCGGCCACGCCGCCGATGACGACGAGACGCTCGCTCATGCTCCCCACTATAGTGAAAGGCATGACTCGCGGGTCAGATCGCTGGGACTTCACCGCCCTCTTCGAAAGCCAAGCGGCCTTCGAGGCCGCCCTCAAGGAGCTCGAGGCCAAGACCGAGGCCCTGGAACGAAGGCGCGACCAGCTCCGCGCCGAGGACCCCGAAACCTTCCTCGCCTTCCTCAAGGGCTACGAGGCCTTCGCCGACCTCGCCGCCCGGGTCCGGGCCTACGCCGCGCTTCGCTTCTACGAGGACGCGAACTCGGAGACCGCCCAGGCCCAGCTCGCCCGGGTGACCCAGCTCCTCGGCGACCTCGGCGCCCGGCTGCTCTTCTTCGAGCTCTGGTGGAAAAACCTCCCGGAGGAGGCGGCGAAGCCCCTCCTCGAGGCCGCCGGTGAGCGCTACGCCTACTGGCTCAGGGAGCTCCGCGCCTGGCGGCCCCACACTCTCACGGAGGAGGCCGAGCGGGCGATCCAGCTTAAAAACGTCGCCGCCCGCGCCCACGCCAAGACCTACAACGTCCTCAACGACCGCTACCGCATCGCCTTCGAGGTAAGGGGCGAGAAGGTCACGATCCAAAAGAGCGAGCTCGGCAAGTACACCCACCACAAAGACCCCGCCGTCCGCCAGGCCGCCTACGACGCCGCCCTCGCCCTCTTCGAAAACGAGGCGCTGGTCCTTGGGGAGCTCTACCGCCTGGTGGTGCTCGACTGGCGGAACGAGTACGTGAAGCTCCGGGGGTTCGAGACCCCCATCGCCGCCCGCAACAAGATGAACGACCTCCCCGACCGGGTGGTCGAGGCGCTGCTCGAGGCCGTCGCCGAGGGCGCGCCGGTCTTCCACGACTACTTCCGCATCAAGGCGAGGGCGCTCGGAGTTCCCCGCCTTTCCCGCTACGACCTCTACGCACCGGCGGCGAAGACCGAGCGGTCCTTCACCTTCGAGGAGGCCCTCGAAAAGGTCGAGGCCGCCTTCCGCGCCTTCGACCCCGAGTTCGCCGAGCTCGCCCGCCGGGTGGTCGAGGAACGCCACGTGGACGTCTACCCCCGGCCCGGCAAGCGAGGCGGCGCCTTCTCCTACGGCCCCGCCCCCGGCGTCACCCCCTACCTCCTCCTCAACTTCCAGGGCGAAGCCCGGGACGTGGCCACCCTGGCTCACGAGCTCGGGCACGCGATCCACGCCCTGCTGGCGGCGGAGCACCCGGTCTTCACCTTCCACGCGCCCCTACCGCTCGCCGAGATGGCCTCGACCTTCGGCGAGATCCTGCTCACCGACGCCCTCCTCGCCGAGGAAAAGGACCCCGACCTAAAGGCCCAGATCCTCTTCGACCAGCTCGACGACGCCTACGCCACCGTTGTCCGCCAGGCCTACTTCGCCCGCTTCGAGATCGAGGCCCACCGCCTGCTCGCCGAGGGCGCCCCGCTCTCGGCTGTCCACGAAGCCTACCTCGAGACACTCAAAGCCCAGTTCGGGGACGCGGTGGAGCTGCCCGAGGCCTTCCGCTTCGAGTGGCTAATGGTGCCGCACTTCTACCACACGCCCTTCTACGTCTACGCCTACGCCTTCGGCCAGCTCCTGGTCTATGCCCTCTACCGCCGCTACCGGGAGGAGGGCGCGGCCTTCGTGCCCCGGCTCAAGCGGCTGCTCGCCGCCGGGGGCTCGGTCTCCCCTACCGAGCTCCTCGCCCGCGAGGGGTTCGACGTGGAAAACCCCGCGTTCTGGCGAGAGGGTTTCGCCTACCTCGCCGAGCGCATTGCAACACTCAAATCCCTGGTCGGGGCTTCCTAGTAGGAAAGGCGCTCCGAGTGTCCGCGGGGCATTTGCCCCGCGGCCTCCGTATAATGAGAACGTTAAAAACGGAAAGGAGGCACGGAGTATGAAGCGACTCGCCATCCTCATGCTCGGCCTTTTGGGTCTCGCGTTCGCGGCTGAGCCGATCAAGATCGGGGCGCTCTACATCCTCTCGGGCAACTTCGCCAACTACGGCCAAGCCTCGAAGGAAGGCGCGAGCCTCGCCGCCGAGGAAATCAACGCCGCCGGCGGCCTGCTCGGCCGCCCCATCGAGCTGATCTTCGTGGACCACGGCAAGCCCGACCAGGCGGTGCGGGAAGCGAAGCGGCTGATCCTCGAGGAAAAGGTGGACTTCCTCTTCGGCATCGACTCGAGCTCAGTCAGCCTCGCGGTGGCCCCGGTGGCCAACGAGTACAAGGTGCCGCTCATCGTCACCCACGCCGCCACCCCGCGGCTCACCGAGATGTGCCTCCCCTACGTCTTCCGCACCTCGAACAACGCCCGCATGGACTCCTGGGCGGCGGCCGCCTTCGCCGCCAAGAAGCCTTACAAGCGCTGGGCCAACATCGGCCCCGACTACGAGTTCGGCCGGGTTAGCTGGGAGGACTTCATCACCCGGCTTAAAGAGCTCAAACCCGACGTCGAGGCGGTCAGCGAGCAGTGGCCCAAGTTCGGCTCCTCCGATTACTCCTCCTACATCACCGCGCTGATGCGTTCCCGGCCCGAGGCGGTCTTCAGCTCGCTTTGGGGCGGCGACTTCGTCACCTTCGCCAAGCAGGCGATCCCCTACGGCTTCTTCAAGTCGATCAAGTTCTACGTCAACCCCACCGGCGGCGCGCTGCAGGCGCTCGAGCCCCTGGGCAAGAACGCCCCCGAAGGGCTCCTCGTCGGCACCCGCTATTGGTTCCTCTACCCCAAGACCGAGAAGAACCAGGCCTTCGTCAAGAAGTACTACGAGAAGTTCGGCCACTACCCCTCCTACAACGCCGGTGAGGCCTACTCCGGGCTGATGATGCTGGCCGCTGCCATCAAGAAGGCGGGCTCCACCGACCCCGACGCCGTCAAGGCCGCCTTCGAGGCCGACGGCGGGCTCAAGTTCGAGTCCATCGAGGGGCTCAAGTGGATGCGCCCCGCCGACCACCAGGTCTTCGAGGACCTGGTTTGGGGCTACACCAAGCTGACGCCGGACTACCCCTTCGCCATCCTCGATCCCATCATCGTGGTGCAGGCCAAGGACACGATCTACCCGACGAAGTGCGCGAAGTAGCGCAACAGGGGGCGGGGGCCTCCCCCGCCCCGCCTTCTTCTCGCCATGGAACTTGACCTCGGCTTCTTCGTCCAGCAGTTCCTCACCGGGCTCGCCACCGCCAGCACGCTCTTTCTGCTGGCGGTGGGGCTTTCGTTAATTTTCGGCGCCCTCGGGATCGTGAACTTCGCCCACGGCTCCTTCTACATGCTGGGGGCCTACCTGCTCTACTGGGTGGCCCGCGGCGACCCCGAGGGGCTTTGGTGGGGCATGGCGGTGGTGGTGGCGATCGGCCTGGTGCTCGGCGCCCTGGTCGAGCGGATCTTTCTAAGGCCGGTCTACCCCCGCCCGGAGCACCACCAGATCCTGCTCACCTACGCCCTCCTCCTCGTCATCGAGGACGGGGTGAAGATCCTCTTCGGCTCCGCCTACAAGTCCCTGGGGCCGCCCTCGGCGCTCGCGATGCCGGTCTGGATTCTGGGCGCGCCCTTCCCCGCCTACTACCTGGTCCAGATCCTGCTAGCGGCGGCGGTGGCAGTGCTGCTTTGGCTCTTTTTGAAGCGCACCCGGGTGGGGCTATGGATCCGGGCGGTGACCCAGGACCGGGAGATGCTCGAGGCCCTCGGGGTCCCGGTACCCCGCCTCCTGACCGGGGTCTTCGCCCTCGGCATCGCCCTTGCCGTCCTCGGCGGGGCAGCCACCCTGCCGATGCAGACGGTCAGCCCCGGGGTGGCGGTGGAAGCGGTGATCAGCGCCTTCATCGTGGTGGTGGTGGGGGGCCTCGGGAGCATCTGGGGCTCGCTGCTCGGGGCCTTCTTGATCGGCGAGATCCAGGCCTTTGGGGTGATGATCTGGCCCGAGTTCTCGATCGCCTTCGTCTACCTCTTGATGGCCGTCGTGCTCTTGGTCCGGCCCTGGGGGCTCTTGGGCCGGCCGCCGGTGGTCCGCACTTAGGGAGGCGCCATGCGCGTTTGGCTACCCGCCCTTTTGATCCTGCTACTCCTACCGCTCTTCCTGCCCCGCTACCCCGTCGAGGTCCTCACCCAGGGCTTCATCCTGGCGCTCTTTGCCAGCGCCTTTAACCTGGTTTTTTTCCAGCTCGGGTTGCTCTCCTTCGGCCACGCGGCCTTCTTCGGCACAGGCGCTTACACCACCGCGCTACTCGTCACCAAGGCGGGCTGGCCCTACCTGCTGACGCTTCCGGCTGCCGTCCTGGTGGCCGCGCTTTTCGCCCTCGTGATCGGGTTTTTCTCGGTGCGCACGAGCCGCATCTACTTCACCATGCTGACGCTTGCCTTTGCCCAGCTGCTTTGGGCCATCGTCCACAAGTGGTACGCCTTCACCGGCGGGGATAACGGCATCCCCGGCATCCCGGTGGGGAGCTTCGCAACCAGCGCCGCCGGACTTTACTACCTCGCCCTGGCCCTGCTTGCGGCCGGCCTTTACTTCCTCTACCGGCTCGACCGCTCCCCCCTCGGCTACGCGCTAAGGGCGGTGCGCGACAACGAGGCCCGGGCCGAGGCGATCGGGCTTTCGCCCTTTGCACTCCGGCTCCTTGGCTTTGTGATCTCGGGGGCGCTCGCCGGGGTGGCCGGGTTCTTGCAGGTGGCCTGGCAGCGCTCGGCCTTCCCCGACTTCCTCTACTGGACCAAGTCGGCGGAGGCGATCATCGCCGCGATCTTAGGCGGCAGCGAGCACCTTCTGGGCCCCGCGCTCGGGGCGCTTGCCTTCGTCGAGCTCGGGGCCTTCGTCCAGGCCCGCACCGAGTACTGGCCGCTCGTCTTGGGCCTGGTGCTGCTCTTTTTGGTGCTCTTCTTCCCACGGGGGCTTGCGGGCTTGCTCGGGAGGCGGGATGCTCGAGGTTAGGGAGGTCACCAAAACCTTTGGCGGCTTTCTCGCTTTGAACCGGGTCTCACTCCGGGTGAAAGAGGGGAGCTTCCACGCCCTGGTGGGCCCGAACGGCGCCGGCAAGACCACCCTCTTCAACGTCATCGTCGGCCGCTACCGACCGGATGGGGGCGAGGTGCGGCTACGGGGGCAGAAGATCCACCACCTCCCCACCCCGAAGATCGTGCGCCTGGGGGTGGGGGTCTCCTTCCAGCGGGCCCAGGCCTTCCTCAGCATGACCGCGCGGGAAAACCTGATGCTCGCGCTCCTCGGGCTAAAGGGGGGCGTCCACCGGGCCCGGCCGCTCGCCGCCTTCGAGGCCGAGGCAGCCCGGGCCGAGGAGCTCCTCGGCTGGGTGGGGCTGGAATCGGTCGCCGACCGTCCCGCCGCCGAGCTCCCCCTCGGGGACCTCAAAAGGCTCGACATCGCCATGAGCCTGGCCGGGGACCCCGAGCTCCTGCTCCTCGACGAGCCCCTCGCCGGGCTCTCCCGGGCCGAGCGGCGGCAGATGGTGGCCTTCATCGAGGGGCTTCTTCGCCGGCTCGGGCTTACCTTGCTCTTCACCGAGCACGACACCGACGCCGTCCTCCGCCTCGCAGACCGCATCACCGTGCTGCACCAGGGCGAGGTGCTGGCCGAGGGCGAGCCCGAGGAGATCAAGCGCGACCCGCGGGTGATCGAGGCCTTCCTGGGGGGTGGCCATGCTCAAGGCTAAGGGCCTTTCCGCCGGCTACGGCCGCATCCAGGTGCTGCACGGGGTGGAGCTCGAGCTCAAAAAGGGCGAGGTCGTCGCCCTCCTCGGCCGAAACGGCGCCGGCAAGAGCACGTTGCTCAAGACCCTGATCGGCCTTCTGCCCGCGCGCTCGGGCGAGGTCCTCCTCGAGGACCGCCCGATTACCGAGCTCCCCGCCTATCGCCGGGCCCAGCTCGGGATCGGCTACGTGCCCGAGGAGCGGCGCATCTTCCCCGAGCTCTCGGTGCGGGAAAACCTCGAGCTCGCCGCCCGCCCCGGCGGACCCTGGACGATCGAACGGGTTTACGAGCTCTTCCCCCGTCTCGCCGAGATCGAGCACCGCTCCGGCGGCTACCTCTCGGGCGGCGAGCAGCAGATGCTCACCCTCGCCCGCACCCTGGTCACGAACCCGCGCCTGCTCCTGCTCGACGAGCCCACCGAGGGGCTCGCTCCCATCCTGGTCAAGGCCATCGCCGAGACCGTGGCCGAGCTCAAGGCCCAGGGGATGCCCATCCTGCTCGCGGAGCAAAACCTCGCCTTTACTGCCGGCCTCGCCGACCGCGGCTACGTGCTCGAGACCGGCGAGGTCCGCCTCAAGGGCCCCATGCGGGAGCTCGTAAAAGACCCCCGGGTCAAGGAACTGCTTGCCCTCTAAACAACCCCTGAGGGCCGTTTCGCGGCGACTGGCGGGACCTTCAACTCAACCGCGCTCGAAAGCCGTCAGCGTGGCCCGAAGGTCTTTTAGCAGAAGGTACATTCGCCTCTCGCCCGGGAGAGGCGCAAAACCAAACTTGCGGTAGAAAGCTTCGGCTTCCTCGTCCAAAGGGTCCACGAGCAAGAGCGCAAAACCCGCCTCCTCGCCTAAGGCGGCGACGTGAAAGAGCACGTGCAAAAGCAACTTGCGCCCAAGCCCTCTCCCCTGGAATCGGCGATCGATCGCAAAACGCCCGAGGAGCAGGGCGCCGATCTCGGGATACCGCCGGACTTTGGCCAGCTTTCCAGGAGCTTTCCGGGGAACCACGGAAGCCGCCGAGAGGGTGTAGTAGCCCAGGATGCGTTGGGGCTCGTCTTCGTGGACGAGCACGAAGCAGCGGGTCAAGTTAAGCCGCGTGTCCTGACCCGCAAATCGGCGGATGTATTCGTCAAGGCTGGGCTCACCCGAAGAAAAGGACGCCCGATCGTGGTGGGGGCCAAGCGGCTCTACGCGCAGGGGCAGCTCGATCACCGCTCGGCCTTCTTAAGCTCTTCGAGCAGCCCGGGCACGACCCTGGCCGGCCGCTCGAGCTCGGCGACCAGGCGCTCGAATGCGGCCTCAGTGACTTGGATCTGCTCCATGCGTTGGTGCTCGGCCAGTACCCGGCGGGAGGCCTCGAGGGCGTGCGCCACCACGAACTCGCTCACCGAGGCACCACTCACCCGCGCGGCCCTCTCGATGAGGGCCTTGTGCTCGGGGTCCAAGCGAAGGTCCAACCGCGCTGTCTTGGGCATGGCTCCTCCCCTTCGGATTGTACGGCATTCAGCCGTACATTACCAACCGAAACGAGCATCCCCGGAATCAGACCGGGCTCCGGTCCTTCCGCTCACGGCATCCCCCGGCCCCTGGCGAAAAGCAAAAAGAGCGCTGCGCTCATTCCGGCGGCGGAATAGACCATCAGCATCACCAGGATCTGGTAGCGGGCGGCGACGAGCGGGCTCACCCCGGCCAGGATCTGGCCGGTCATCAGTCCCGGAATCGAGACCAACCCCACGGCGAAGAGCGCGTTGGTGGCGGGAATGAGCGCAGCCTTGTAGGCGGTCCGGCGGGCCACCTCGAGCGCCCGCCCCTCGCCGAGCTCGGTGAAGAAGCGCTCGGCCGCCAGGCTCACCGCGTTCATCCCGTTGGAAAACGCCATCCCCCCGAGCGGGATCCAGACCGAGGGGGAAAACCAGGGCTCGGGCCGGAGCACGAGGAGCACCGCCACGAAAAGGGCGCTCCCCGCCCCCAGCAAGATGGCGAGGAGGGCGTAGGGATAGAGCCACCTCCGCTCCTGGATCGCGGTGCGGAGCCCGATCCAGCCCGCCGCCGCCGCCATCACCAGGAGCACCCCGAAGACCACGTAGGCCTCCCGGGCCTGGAAGATGTAGGCGAGGACGTAGCCCACCAGCAAAAGCTGAACCAGCATCCGCCGGATCGCGACCCAGGGGGTGCGGCGGTCCCCGCTCCAGCGCAGGTACAAAAACGCCACCGCCGCCGCCAGCAGGAGCGGGTAGAGGAGCCTCGGGAGCGGGATCTCGGCCATACCCCAAGCCTACGCCGGCGTCGTAGGCTTTTTCCCGTGGCGTTCGTCCTGAACCTCGTGGCGCTTTTCGCCTTCTTCGTAAAGGGGGTGACGGGCTTCGGCCCGGCCCTCTTCCTGGTGCCCCTCTGGTCGCTCTTCCTCCCCCTGAAGACGGTGGTGCCGGCCACCGCCTTCCTGCTCTTTCTCGCCAACCTCCCGATGCTCTTCTTGGTGCGCCGCCACCTGAACCCCCGCCGGGACCTCGCGGCCGCCCTGCCCTACGCCGTCGGCATCGTGCTCGGCACCCGGTTCTTGGTCGCGCTCCCCGAGGCCACCCTAAGGCGCGTGCTCGGGGTGCTCCTCCTCGCCTTCGCCGCCTGGGTGC
>WFXV01000110.1 GCA_015490435.1 Thermaceae bacterium | reverse complement strand
TGAGCTTCAGAAGGAGCTCAATGCCTATCTGGACTACTACAACCGCGAACGACCGCACCGGGCCCTCAACGGTCTCGCGCCCCTCGAGTTCCTGGCTATGATGCAAAAGGAGTCGGTCCCCAAAGAGTCTCAAATGTGTTGACCGACTACATTTCCTTGACACCGCCGGTAATCGCCCCGTACCATTGGCCTTGGGCACGCGTGAGACTTTGCTGAAATCCTTTGGTGGAGTTTTGGGCGTGCCCTTACGGGGTAGCGACGCGGGAGAGGAAACGCGGCAACTCGCCCCGCGGCTACCCCCAGACACCTGAAGGGGGTGTAGAGAGGTATGAAGAAGGCAGGGCTACTCGTAGCAGGGCTGCTCGCCGTGCTCGCTTTGAGCGTGGCGCCGGCGGCCAAGTTCTCGGACGTGCCCCCCGGCCACTGGGCCGAGGAGGCCGTCTACAAGCTCGCGGATGAAGGCATCATCCTGGGCTTCCCGGATGGTACCTACCGCGGCAACGAGTTCCTCACCCGTTACCAGGCGGCGCTTCTGATCTACCGCCTCCTGGAGCGGCTCCGGGCCGAGTTCAAGGCGGGTGTGGACCAGGAGACCCTGGCCGCGCTCCGGAACGCGGTGCAGGAGCTGGCGGCTGAGCTCGCTTCCCTGGGTGTGCGGGTCTCGGCGCTCGAGGACAACGCCGCCACCAAGGGTGACATGGCCAAGCTCCAGGCGGCCATCGACGAGCTCAAGAAGATGAAGCCCGCCGGCATGGACATGGTCGCGCTCAAGGAGCTCGAGGCCAAGGTCGAGGCGGCGGCGGTGGCGGCCGATGCCGCGGCGGCCAAGGCCGAGGCGGCCATGGCGGCGGCGGACAGCGCCAAGGGCCTGGCCGAGGCCAACGCCGACAGCATTAAGGCCCTGAACGAGCTGGCCGTGATGCTGAACCAGGACGTGCTCGGCCTGCAGGATCGGGTGGCCGCCCTCGAGAAGGAGGTCGTCGCCCTCAAGCAGGCCCAGCCCCAGGGCTTTGCCAAGGCTTCCGACCTCAAGGCGCTGACCGAGTACGTGCAGGCGCTCTCCGGCGACGTGGCCGGCCTTGCGGGCAAGGTCACCGAGCTCGAGGGCAAGGTCAGCACCCTTGAGCGGAACGCCTTCACCATCTCCGGCTCGCTCAGCCTGACCTACAAGGCGGTCGACGCCAGCGGCTTCGCCGACTACGACGTGGACCGCCTCTTCTGGAAGAGCAAGAACGTCTTCAGCACCGGTGACGGCGACGACGACGGCGAGAAGGTCGACGAGGCCGAGGGGCTCGAGAGCACCCCGGGCGAGACCACGGCCGACCTCTCCGTCAAGTTCCAGACCGGCAAGCTCACCGGCACCTCTGACGGCGACGGCCTGAACACCTACAAGGAGCTCTTCCAGTTCAGCATCTCGGGTAGCTGGGCGAACCCTGCCGAAGGCGACACTGCTTCCCCCTTCGAGCTCACCGTAGATTCGGTGAAGACCACCCTTGGGATCGCCGAAGGGCAGACCCTGAGCCTGGTCTTCGGCCGTAGCGTGAACGCCAAGTTCACCGAGTACGTCTTCGACAACGACGCGAACTCCTACGGCCACGGCATCGTCGCCACCCTGAAGCCCGGCTTCCTCGGTGCTACCGTCACCTTCGTCTACGGCAACAACGGAGCGCTTTCCTCGCCTGTCACCTATGACTACTTCTACGCTGGCCGGGTCGCGCTCTCGCCCATCGAGAACTTCAGCATCGGTGGCTCCTACGTCCAGCAGGATAGCCTTGCGAACCCGATCTGGGGCGTGGACGCCAAGGCGCAGTTTGGGCCGGTCTGCGTGAAGGGCGAGTACTTCAGCGACGCCACTGCGGCGACCAGCTACTACTTCATCGGCAAGCTCGAGCTCGGTGCCGTCACCGTGAAGGGCAACTACCGGAACATCGCGGCCAGCGTGACCACCACCAACATGGCTTCCAGCGACGCCAACTTCTCCGCTGGCTCGGATTATAACGCCGCGCCCTTCGCGGCCGACCAGTCCGGTTACGGCGTGAACCTCGAGGCCGGCTTCGGCGCCTTCACCCTCACCGGCTACTACGACGCCTACACCCTCACCGGCAACGACTACTCCGCCTACGGCGTGACCGGCAAGGTGGCGCTCGGCGCGCTCAGCCTCGAGGGCTACTACAAGAACGCCGCCCAGGCGGGCACCGCCCAGTCCTCGATCCCCGGCGCGGCCCCCGGTGGCAGCTACGAGAGTGCCTACGGCGCCAAGCTCAGCCACGACGGTGGCTCGGATCAGGCGTTTGTGAAGGGCCTGAACTTCACCGTCGCCTACAACACCGACTACGTCGCCCCGCAGACCAACCTCGACGTCTACGGCGACTACAGCGGCAAGTTCGGCCCGCTCGACGTCCTGCTGCTTGGTGGCTACTTCGCCGACATGACCGCCGGCACCAACACCGTCAAGTACGGTCTCAAGGTCGAGACCGATCCCTTCGCGCTGCCGCTCAAGCCGGCCCTGGCGGCGGGCTACGTGGCGCGCAGCAGCTCCGGCGGCTCGGCAGAGACCAAGTGGTTCGCCGGCGTGAAGTTCAAGGAGTTCCTCTTCGCCCACTCCGAGTTCCGTGCGGGCTACTCCAGCTACTCCGCGACCAACGTTGCGAGCTTCACCGTGGGTGAGGCGGATAAGGCCTTTGACGCCGGTACTTCCTACATCTACAGCACCGACGGCGCCAACTCCGGTACCCTCACCGGCTTCCTGCTCTCCTGGACCTACTACGACCTGACCGCGACCTTCCTGAGCGCCGTCGACGATGCGGGCAACTTCGCCGACGCCTTCCAGATCTCCTACCAGGTCAACTTCTAAGGCGTCGTTCGGAAACCCCCGGGGCCCGGCCCCGGGGGTTTTCTTTTCTCGGGAGAGACAGGTATACTCAGGAGCGCTGGCCTTCGGGCCGTGGACCAATGAGCCCAAAGGGGCTCCGCTTGGGAAGGAGAACGGGATGCGAATCAACAAAGGCGCGCTTTTGAAAGTCGTCGAAAAGCCCTACTACCGAACCGACATCCCCGAGTTCCGTCCCGGGGACACGGTGCGGGTGGTCTACAAGGTCAAGGAGGGGAACCGCACCCGCCTCCAGGCCTTCGAGGGCACGGTCATCAAGATCAAGCACAACGGTCTGAACTCGAGCTTCACCGTGCGCAAGATCTCCCACGGCGTGGGGGTGGAGCGGATCTTCCCCATGCACTCGCCCCTCATCGACAAGGTCGAGGTCACCTTCCGCGGCCGGGTGCGGCGGGCCAAGCTCTACTACCTGCGCGAGCGCCGGGGCAAGGCCGCCCGGATCAAGCCGGACCTCCGCCGGATGAACCAGGGCGCTGGGAAGCAGCCGAAGGCGAAGGCGGAGGAAGAGGAGTAAAGGCCACCGAAACCAAAGGGGCCGGGCGCGCGCCCGGCCCCCTTTTCTATCCGGCCACCCGCCTTGGGTGCTCCTCCTGGAGGCTCCGGACCCTGACCCTCGCCTTTCGCGCCGCCTCAATCGCCTTCAGGCTCCAAAGGGCAGCGGCGCGGGTGGTGATGAAGGGGCGGCCGCTCTCCACCGCCCGGCGGAGCTCCGGCACCGGGGCGAAGGCGAGGAGGAGGTCGTAGTCGTCTCCCTCGGTGGCCGAAAACCCCGCTTCGAGGTAGGCCCTTTGGACCCCCTTGTCCACCTCGATAAAGCGCACCTTGCCGGATAGCGGCAGGTTTTGCCCGGCGCCGAGCTCGGCCTTGTAGTAGGCGAGATAAGGATCCTCGTCGATCCCCATGCTCTCGCCGGTGGAGCGCATCTCGGGGCCGAGCCAGGGGATTACCCCCGGGAACTTGATCCAGGGGATGACCACCTCCTTGGCGGCGAAAAAGCGAGGCGTGGGGTCTTCGGTAAAGCCGAGATCCTCGAGGGTTTTCCCCACCGCGATGAGGGCGGCGTACTTCGCGAGCGGGTGGCCAATGGCCTTCGAGACAAAGGGGACGGTGCGGGAGGCGCGGGGGTTGGCCTCGAGCACGTAGACCACCCCGTCCTTGACCGCGTACTGCACGTTCAAAAGCCCCTTGACGCCGATGGCGAGGGCGAGCTTGCGGGTGTAGTTCCGGACCCGCTCGAGCACGTCTTCCCTCAGGTGCACCGGCGGCAGGATCACCGCCGAGTCGCCGGAGTGCACCCCGGCCTCCTCGACGTGCTCCATGATCCCGGCGACTACCACGCGCTTTCCGTCCGCGATCGCGTCCACGTCGAGCTCGGTGGCGCCCTCCAGGTACTGGTCGAGCAGGATCGAGGGCGTCTCGCTGAGCTCGGCGTAGACCTCCTCGAGGTAGCGGGAAAGCTCGTCCTCGTCTTTCACCACCGCCATCGCCCGGCCGCCGAGCACGTAGCTGGGGCGCACCATCAGGGGGTAGCCGAGTTCGCGCGCGAGTCTTTTCGCCTCCTCGGGGTCTTTGGCCACCGCTCCTTTGGGCTGGGGGATGCCAAGGCCTTGCACCAGGCGGTTGAAGGCCTCGCGCTCTTCGGCGGCGTGGATCGCGTCCGGGTCGGTACCGAGGAGGCGGGCGCCCGCCTGCTTTAAGGGCCGGGCGAGCTTCAAGGGGGTCTGGCCGCCCAGGGTGACGATGGTGCCGAGGGGCTTTTCCCGCGCGATCAGGTTCAGGGTGTCTTCCAGGGTGAGGGGCTCGAAGTAGAGGCGGTCCGCGGTGTCGTAGTCGGTGGAGACGGTCTCCGGGTTCGAGTTCATCATGATCGTCTCGAACCCGGCGTCCTTCAGCGCCCAGACCGCGTGCACCGCCGAGTAGTCGAACTCGACCCCCTGGCCGATCCGGATCGGCCCCGACCCGAGGATCACCACCTTTTCCTTCTTCGCGGGCTTGACCTCGTCCTCCTCCTCGTAGGTGGAGTAGTGGTAGGGGGTGTAGGCCTCGAACTCGGCGGCGCAGGTGTCCACGGTCTTGTAGACCGGGGCCACGCCCTTGGCTTTCCGGGCGGCGCGGACCGAGCCCTCGTCCTCACCGGTGAGGGCCCCGAGCTCGCGGTCGGAGAGGCCCACCTGCTTGATGCGGTAGGCGGCCTCGGCGTCCCAGCCGGAGATCGGCCCGAGCTTCTTGGCCGCTTGCTCGGCGGCGACGATCTCGGCAAGCTGCTCCAAGAACCAGGGATCGATCGCGGTGGCCTCGTGGAGGGATTCAACGGGCTCGCCCCGGCGGAGGAGCTCGAGCAGCACGTAGGCCCGGCGGGGGTTCGGGTAGAGGAGCTCTTTGAGCCTTTCCGTGGGAAAGGCCTCGACCCCGGCCTTGACGTCGGCCTCGAGGCCTCTGAGCGCCTTCAAAAAGGCCTCCTTAAAGCTCCGCCCGATCGCCATCACCTCGCCCACCGAGCGCATCTGGGTGCCGAGGCGGTCGGTGAGCTTCCCCTCGACGTTCGGCAGGGTCTGAAACTTTTCGAAGGCGAAGCGGGGGATCTTCACCAC
>WFXV01000109.1 GCA_015490435.1 Thermaceae bacterium | reverse complement strand
GCCCAAGACCGCCTCCGAGAGCGCCGCCACCCCGCCGGCCTCGCGAAAACCCAGCACCGCCTCGAAGACCGCCACCGCCAAAATCGCCCCCACCGGGTCGATGAGGATGGCCTCGCCCTCGAGCACCGCTTTGATCCGCCGGGGCACCGCCACCCGCTTCAAAAGCGGCTGCACCACCGTGGGCCCGGTGACCACCACCAGCGCGCCGAAAAGCACCGCCGCCCCGGGGGAGAGACCGCCCAGCAGGTAGCCGGCGAGCCCGGCCCCGAGCCAGGTCACCACCGCCCCCAGGGTGACGAGTCGCCGCACCTCGAAGAGGGAGCGCCTCAGGTCCTCGAGCCTTAAAGCGAGCGCCCCCTCGAAGAGGATGATCGCCACCGCCAGCTTGACGAGGAGGGGAAGCCCCTCGCCCAAGGTCTCGGGGTGCAAGAGCCCAAGCCCCCCCGGGCCCGAGAGCGCCCCGAAAAAGAGGAGGAGCACCAGAGCCGGCAGGCGGTAGCGGTGGGCGAGGAGCTGGGCGAAGATCCCGAGCCCCACCGCCAGACTCGCGGTCAGGAGGGCGTCGTTTCCGTGCATGGAGCTAGCCTTGGGACTCCCTCAACTCGGCGCGAAGGCGCTCTGCCGCGGCCTCGATCTTCTGCCCGATCTCGCGGTGCTGGAGCTTTAGGGTCTCGATCTGGGTGAAGAGCCGCTCGAACTCCTCCTTGACCGCGGCCAGGGTGGCCTCCTCACCTTCGGCGAGCGCCCGCTCGAGCTCGGCGATCCGATCCAGTAGGGCCTCGGCGCGGGCCCCCACCTCCTTTTCGTGCCGGCTCAAGGCCTCGTCCAGCTGGGCGAACGCCCCTTCCAGATAACGCTTGAGCTCGGTGAAGCGGGAGGCTTCCGCGTCCTCGAGCTGCTTGCGGACCTGGTAGAGCTCCCGGGCGTAGCGCCGGACCTCGAGCAGGGCCGAGGCCTCCACCCCGAGGGAAAAGAGCACGTAGAGCAGGGTCAAGACCAGCACCACCCCGAGCATCACCAGCCCCAGCGGGGCCTCCACCCGGGTAAAGAGCAGGTTGAGGGGGGTCGGGGCGGTGAAGGCCTGCCAGTTCAGCCCGGCGAAGAGCAAGAGCAGGCCGAGCACGAGGACGACGGTCAGGGTGCGAATGTTCATGGCCCCTCCTTCGTAACGGGCCGATTATACCGGTTCCAAAACCAACCGCGTGCCCGCCTGACCGGTGGCGACGCCCGAGAGCACGCCGGACTCGCCGCGGGCGATGGCGGCCCAGGGCGCCCCGGCCTCGAGCGCCAGGAAGGCCGCCGCCACCTTGGGCACCATCCCCCCGGCGATCGTCCCCCGGGCCATGAGAGACTCGGCCTCGCTCCGGGTGAGGCTGGGGTAGCGGCTCGCCTCGTCGCCGGGGTCGGCCAGCACCCCGGGCACGTCGGTGAAGAAGACCACCGGCCAGCCGATCGCCCCCGCCACCGCCGCCGCCGCCAGGTCGGCGTTGACGTTGAGGGCGCCCTCGCGGTCCACCGCGATCGGGCTCACCACCGGGGTGTAGCCCCGCTCGAGCAGGGCAAAGAGCAAAGCCGCGTCCACCCGCTCGATCCGCCCCACCCGCCCCAGCCGGACCTCGGCCCGGGCCCGGAGAAAGCCCGCGTCCCGCCCGGAGACCGCCACTGTCGGCCGGCCCAACTCGCTCAGGGCGTGGGCGAGCTGCTTGCCCAGCCGGGTGAGCACCATCTCCACCGCCTCGAGCTGCTCCGGCGGGGTCACCCGCTCGCCGGCCTCGAAGCGGGTGGAAAACCCCAGGCGCTCGAGGTGGGCCCCGATCTGGGGCCCGCCGCCGTGCACCAGCACGATCCGGCCGGGATACTCGGCCACCTCCCGAAGCACCGCCTCGGCCCCCCCAAGGGAGCCGCCCAGCTTGAGCACGAGCCCCTCCGACGCCATCCCCGTTTAGCATAGAACCATGCGCGTCGCCGAGCTGATGACGCCCGAACCCCTGGCGGTGGGGCCGGAGGAACCCATCGCCCAAGCCGCCCGCAAGATGCTGGAAAACCGCTTCGGCGGGCTTCCGGTTACCGACGCCGAGGGCAAACTCCTCGGGGTGGTCGAGGTCGACGACCTCCTTCCCCACCCCGAGCTCATCCCCCACTCCGACGTCGAGGCCTTGAAGCTCTTCGAGGACTGGATCGATCCCGGGGACTACGCCGAGATTTTCCACCGCTACGAGAAGACCCCGGTCAAGGAGGTGATGCGCACCAAGGTGCCCACCCTCCACCCCGACGGGGGCCTTTGGCACGCGCTCAAGACCTTGATCGAGAACGACTTTAGGCGGGTCCCGGTGGTGGACGCGGAGAACCGGGTCGTGGGCATCCTCACCCGTAGCGACTTTCTCCGGCTCTTCCTGGAGGAGGGACGCTGATGGAACACGCCGTTCCCACCGTCGCGCAACTGCTTCTCGAGCTCTTCATCCTGGTCCTCGCGGTCCAGTTCATGGGCTGGCTCTTTCGCCGCTTCGGCCAGCCGGCGGTGATCGGCGAGCTGGTCGCCGGCGTAATCATCGGCCCCTCGATCCTCGGCTGGGTGCACGAGGGCCACACTCTCGAGTTCATCGCCGAGGTCGGCGCGATCTTCCTGCTCTTCATGGTGGGGCTCGAAACCCGGCTTAAAGACGTGCTGGCGGTGGGCAAGGAGGCCTTCTTGGTCGCCTTCGTCGGGGTCATCCTGCCCTTCGTCGGCGGCTACTACTTCTCGGTCTTCTCGGGGCACAACACCGTCGCCTCGCTCTTTTTCGGCGCCGCGCTGGTGGCCACCAGCGTGGGCATCACCGCCCGGGTGCTGCAGGAGCTCGGGGTGCTCTCCCGCCCCTACAGCCGCATCATCCTGGGCGCCGCGGTGATCGACGACATCCTCGGGCTGATCGTGCTCGCCATCGTCTCCGGCATCGCCCAGACCGGCACCGTGGAGACCGGGGTGGTGATCCGCCTCATCGTGATCTCGGCGGTCTTCGTGGGGCTCGCGATGGCGGCGGTGCCCTTGGTGCGCCGGGTGCCTTTCGACCGGCTCCCCTTCCAGTCGCCCTACGGCACCGCGGTGGTCTTCGCCCTCGGGATGGCCGCCCTGGCCAAGGCGATCGGGCTGGCCCCGATCGTGGGCGCCTTCCTCGCGGGCATGATCATGGCCGAGGTGGCCGAGGAACAGGGCCTCGGCGAGCCGGTGCACGCGCTCGAGGGATTCTTGGCCCCGATCTTCTTCGCCTACATGGGCATCCTGCTGGACCTCAAGGCGCTCGGCAGCAGCGAGGTCATCATCGCCGGGCTGATCGTCGGGGTGATCGCGATCCTCGGCAAGCTGGTCACCTTCGTGCCCGCCCTCACCCAGGGGCTCAAGAACGCGATCGTGGTGGGCGTGGGCATGATCCCCCGGGGCGAGGTGGGCCTGATCGTCGCCGCCATCGGCCTTTCCAACAAGGCGATCGACGAGGCCCAGTTCGCGGTGGTGATCTTCATGGTGGTGCTCACCACCCTGCTCGCGCCCCTGCTCCTGAAGCCGCTCATCCTCTGGGCCGAGGGCGGCCGGCTCCCCGCCGAGGAGGCATGATGCCGCGGGTCCTCGGGCTCTTACTGCTCTTGGGCCTGGCGCTCGCCTGGGAGCACCGGGTCATGCCCGGGGACACGCTCTACTCCCTGGCCCGCCGGTACGGCACCACGGTGGAGGCGATCCGGCGGGCAAACGGCCTTCAGGGGGACCTCATCCGGGTGGGCGAGGTGCTCGAGATCCCTGGCCCCGACTTCGAGGCCCTGGTGCGCCCCTACCTCGGCGCCCCCTACCGCTACGGCGGCACCGGCGAGGGAGGGTTCGACTGCTCGGGGCTGGTCCTCCGGGTCTACCAAGGGCTCGGGGTCCGGCTTCCCCGCACCTCCCGGGCCATGTTCGGAAGCCTCCCCCCCGTTTCCGAGCCCGGGCCCGGGGACCTGGTCTTCTTCAGCTTCTCGGGCGGGGA
>WFXV01000108.1 GCA_015490435.1 Thermaceae bacterium | reverse complement strand
CATGGTTTCTCCAGGGCGAAGAAGACGACCCCGCCCTCGCCGTAGCCGGGGCGGGGCCACTCCGGCTCGGGGGCGGGTTCGTCTTCTTCGCCCTGGAGAAACCATGAAGGTGGAAATCCTCATCGAATGGCCCAAGGGAACCCGCACCCGCTGGGAAAAGGCGGGCGGGCGCTTCGTCCGCCGGGAGGAGGACGCCCCGGCCCCGGTCAACTACGGCTTCGTCCCCGGCACCCAAAACCCCGCCGACGGCTCCGAGCTCGACGCCGTCCTCCTCGGCCTGCCGGTGCCCGCAGGAAAACGGGTGCGGGCGGAGGTGGTGGGGGCGGTGGCCCTCGCCGACGGCGACCACAAGCTGGTCTTGGCCCGGGATGGAAAGCCCCTGGAAGAGGAGGAGATCCGGGCCCTGCTCGCCTGGTTCCCGCAAGAGCGAAAGCCCCGCCTCCTCTCCCCCGCCGAGGCCCGCACCCTCCTCCTCGGTATGCTGGTGCCGGAGGGAGGGAACGATGGCGATCGCTGACGCGGTAGTACCCCTGGGAACCCCGGCGCCGGACTTCGCGCTAAAGGACGTCCGCACCGGGGAGCTGGTCAAGAAGGCGGACTTCGAAGGCAAGCCGCTCCTCGTCGTCTTCATGTGCAACCACTGCCCTTACGTCAAGCACGTACAGGAAAAGCTCGTCGAGGTGGCGAACCGACTGCAGGAAGAGGGGATCGGGGTGGTGGCGATCAGCGCCAACGACCCCGAGGCCTACCCCGACGACGCCCCCGAGCGGCTCGCCGAGCAGGCCGAGCGGCTGGGGATGGCCTTCCCCTACCTCTTCGACGAGACCCAGGAGGTGGCCAAGGCCTACCGGGCGGTGACCACCCCGGACCTCTTCCTCTACGACCGCGACCACAAGCTCTTCTACCGCGGCCGCTTCGACGCCGCCCGGCCCAAGCAACCCACCCCGGTCACCGGGGAGGACCTCCTGAACGCGGTCGAGCGCCTGAAGAAGGGGGAAGCGCCCCCGGATCCCCAGTACCCGAGCGTGGGCTGCTCGATCAAGTGGAAGCCCGGCAACCAGCCGGATTACTACGGCTAGGGATCTTTAAGCGCGCGCCGGCGCCGGTTCGCCTCGCGGTCCACGATCTCGTTCTCCCGGTGGCCGGCGTGCCCCTTTTGCCAGTGCCAGACAACCCGGTGCCGCCGGGTCTCGGCGAGCAGCGCCTCCCAGAGGTCCCGGTTTTTCACCGGCGCCCGCGCCGCGGTCTTCCAGCCGTTTTTCTGCCACTTCTCGAGCCAGCCCTCGGTGAAGGCCTTCTTCAGGTACTGGGAGTCGGTGTAGAGGTGGACCTCGCAGGGGCGCTTTAGGGCCCTCAGGGCCATGACCGCGGCGGTGAGCTCCATGCGGTTGTTGGTGGTGGGCTTTTCCGCCCCCGAGATCAGCTTCTCCGCCTTGCCGTAGCGTAGCAGCGCCGCCCAGCCCCCGCGCCCCTGGTCATCGGCGGAGCCGTCGGTGAAGACCTCGACCCGGCAGGGCTTTTCCATCACTCCCACTCGATCGTGCCAGGGGGCTTAGAGGTCAGGTCGTAGACCACCCGCCCGATCTCGGGCACCTTGCGGGGAATGGTGCGGGCCACCTCGTCGAGGAAGTCATGGGGCAGGCGGGCCCAGTCGGCGGTCATCCCGTCCACGCTGGTCACCGCCCGAAGCACCAGGGTGTAGCCGTAGCGGCGCTCGTCGCCGGCGACGCCCACGCTTCGAACCGGCAAAAGCACGCTGAGCGCCTGCCAGACCTCGCCGTAAAGGCCCCGCTCCTTCAAGAGGCTCACGAAGAGGTCGTCGGCCCGGCGGAGGATCTCGAGCTTCTCCCGGTCCACCGGCCCCAACACCCGGATCGCGAGGCCCGGTCCGGGGAAGGGGTGGCGGAGGCGGATGGTGTCGGGCAGGCCGAGGAGCAAAGCGAGCTCCCGGACCTCGTCCTTGAAGAGGTAGCGGAAGGGCTCTAAGAGCTCGAAGCCGAGCTCCTCGGGAAGCCCGCCGACGTTGTGGTGGCTCTTGATCTTGGCGGCGCCGAAACCGCCCGCGCTCTCGATCACGTCGGGGTAGAGGGTCCCCTGGGCCAAAAAGCGAAACGGCCCCGCCTCCTCGGCCACGGCCTTGAACACCTCGATAAAGGTGTGGCCGATGATCCGGCGCTTTTCCTCGGGGTCGGCGACGCCCGAGAGCGCCGAGAGGAAGCGCTCGGAGGCGTCCACCACCCGGAGGTTGACCCCGAGCGGGGAAAGCGCCCTTTCCACCTCCTCCCGCTCGCCGAGGCGCAAAAGCCCGTGGTCCACGAAGACCGCGAGGTGGTCCACCCCGGCGCGGGCGAGCAGGAGGGCGAGGGTGGAAGAGTCCACCCCGCCGGAGACCGCGAGCAGCACCCGGTCCTTCCCCACCCGCTCGCGGACCTCGGCGATCATCGCGTCGAGCACGCGCCCCGGGGTCCAGTCCCGGCGCACGCCGGCGATCTCGAGGAAGTTCTCGAGGATCTCGAGCCCCTTCGGGGTATGGCTCACCTCGGGGTGGAACTGCACCCCGAAGAAGCGGCCGGCCTCGTCCTGGATCGCGCCCACCGGGTTCTCCTCGGTCTCGGCCACCACCCGCCAGCCCTCGGGAAGCCGGGTGACCGCGTCGGCGTGGCTCATCCAGACCTGCACCTCGCCGGAAAGCCCGGCGAAGAGGGGGCCCTCGTAGCGGGTGAGCACCGCCTTGCCGTACTCCGCCCGGCCCCGGCGCTCGACGACGCCGCCGAAGAAGTGGGCGAGGTACTGCATCCCGTAGCAGATCCCGAGCACCGGAACCCGGCCCGAGAGCACCGCCGGATCGGGGCGCGGCGCTCCCTCGGCGAAGACCGAAGAGGGCCCGCCCGAGAGCACGATCGCCTCCGGCTCCGCCCGCTCGATCTCGGCCCAGGGAGCGGTGCCGGGGAGGATCACGGAATAGGCCCGGAGCTCGCGGAAGCGCCGGGCGATGAGCCGGGTGTACTGGGAGCCGAAGTCCAGGACGACGACCGCCATACCGGGAGTCTAACGGCCGGAAAGCCGGATCGTCACCCGGCCCCCGAGCACCGGCACCTCGAGCGCAAAGGTCTTGGGCTTGTAGCCGGGGCTTTGCACCTCGAAGGTGTAGACCCCCTCGCGGTCGAAGCGGAGCTTGCCGGGCACCGGCGTGCGGAGCCCCTCGTGAAGCCGGGAGCCCTCGGGGGCGGAGAGCAGCACGAGCTCGGCCCGGGCCTCCTCGGGAACCACCTCGAAGACCACCTCCTGCACGTAGGTACTCGGCCTCCGGCTCAGAAAAAGCCCCCCGAGCCCCAAGAGCCCGAGCGCCAGGAGGGAAAGGAGCAGGACCCTGAGCACCCGGCGCCGGTCCTCGCGGGGGGCCTCTGGGGCCACCACCTCGAAGGCGGGGTCGGCGGGCTCCTCGATCCGGACCACCTCGGGCGGCTCCTCGGGCGGGGCGGCCTCGGCGGGTTCCTCGGGCCTCGCCGGCTCGGGCGGGGT
>WFXV01000107.1 GCA_015490435.1 Thermaceae bacterium | reverse complement strand
TTCTTGGGCTGACCCCTTGGGCTTTAGCCGCTTCCCTTACCGGAAGGCCTTCGTGGATAATACGGAACACAAGGATGCGCCTTCCTTGGTAGGTGAGCCGCGCGTTCTTGTGGCTGTTCACTGGAGCCCCTCCTCTCGTGCTGAAAGCCATGCCTTCACAGGCACCAGGGTATGGGGCTCCAGTGAACAACGTGTTGGGAGGTTACACCTAGCTACTCGACGCCGGGCTCGGCGAACTCGGGGCCCAAAAGCTCGTCCTTGGCCACGCCGGCGAACCAGGAGGCCGCCTCGGCCGCCTCGAAGCGCACGCAGACCTCGGCGTAGCGGTGGCCGTAGAGGCTACCCTCGACGCGGTAGGGGTAGTCGCCGGAGAGCAGCCGGTCGGCGATCCGCTCGACCTGGGGCCTGGGGCCCCGCACCGTGACCGCAGTACCCTCGATGCGAACGTCCGGCTTCATACCCTGAGCCTAGCGCGCATCCCGGGGCGGATGGTCCCGGGCGGGGCGGATCCCCCGGTGGAGGAGCTCGCCCTCGGGCTCGACGTGGACCGTCACCCAGGCCCCGGGGAGTACCTCCTGAACCGCCTCCTCGATCCGCGTCGCGATCGCGTGGGCCTCCTCCACGGTCATCGCCGCCGGCACCACCAGGTGGAGCTCGACGAAGGCCCGGGCGCCGGCCCGGCGGGTGCGCAGGTCGTGGACCTCGAGCGCCCCCGCCATCGCCTCCCGCACCGCCGCCTCGACCCGCGCCCGGACCTCGGGCGCGAGCGCCTCGTCGAGCAGCCCGCCCACCGAGCGGCGGACGATGCCGAGGCCGAGCCAGAGCACATGGGCGGCGACGAAGAGGGCGAAGAGCGGATCGAGCCAGACCGCCCCCGTCCGCCAGGCGAGCAGCAGCCCGGCCATGACCCCGAGCGTGGTGGCGGTGTCGGCGACGAGGTGCAGCCCGTCGGCCTCGAGTGCGGCGGAAGCGAGCGCCCGCCCCCGCCGGAGAAGGAAAAGCCCCCAGGCCCCGTTAAGAAGCGCGGCCAGGGCGAGGAAGAAAAGCCCCGCCGGCGGGGCGGAAAGCGGCAGGGGCTCAGCGAAACGGGAAAAGGCCGAGCGCAAGATCGCCCCCGCCGCCAGCACCACCAAAACGCCCTCGACCACCGCCCAGAGGTACTCGGCCTTGGAATGGCCGAAGGGGTGGCGCTCGTCGGGCGGCCGGGCGGCGTACCCCACCGCCGCCGCCATCCCGAGCGCCGCCGCCAGGTTGACGAGCGACTCGAGCGCATCGGAATACACCGCCACCGAACCGGTGACCCGGTACGCCCAAAGCTTCAAAAGAAGCGAAAGGACCCCCACCAGGAGGGTCCAAAGCGCGAGCCTGCTTGCGGCCACCGCTAGCCTTCCTCTTTTTCCTCCTCGCCGCCGCTTTTCCGGGGCTTCATGAGGGGGAAGAGGATCACGTCGCGGATCGTGGGCTGGTCGGTGAAGATCATCGCCAGGCGATCGATGCCGAGCCCCAGCCCGCCCGCCGGGGGCATGCCGTACTCCAAGGCGGTGAGAAAGTCCTCGTCGATCTCGGCCGCCTCCTCGTCGCCGGCGGCGCGACGGCGGGCCTGCTCCTCGAAGCGCTCCCGCTGGTCCAGGGGGTCGTTGAGCTCGGAGTAGGCGGGGGCGAGCTCGAGCCCGGCGACGTAGAGGTCCCAGCGCTCGGTGAGCCGGGGGTCTTCCCGGTGCTTCTTCGCTAGCGGGCTGATCACCAGCGGGAAGTCGTAGACGAAGGTGGGATCCTGGAGCTCGGGCTCGACGTAGATGCCAAAGAGCTTGTCGAGGAGCTTGTAGGAGGGCACGTCCACGAGCTCGGGGTGCTTCGCGTCGGCCCAGATGCGAAGGCGTTCGAGGTCCAGGGGGTCGAAGTCGAGCCCAGCCTTCTCCTTTAGCGCCTCGACGAAGCGAATGCGCCTAAAGGGCGGGGTGAAGTCGAGCGTCCTCCCCTGGTAGGGCACCTTGTAGGAGCCGTAGAGCTCCAGGGCAAGCCCCGAGAGGAGCTCCTCGACGAGCCGGGCCACGTCGTTATAGTCGGCGTAGGCCCAGTAGGCCTCGAGCATGGTGAACTCGGGGTTGTGCTGGGCGTCGATCCCCTCGTTCCGGAAGACCCGGCCGATCTCGAAGACCTTCTCGTAGCCGCCGACGAGGAGTTTTTTCAAGGGGAGCTCGAGCGCGATCCGGAGGTAGAACTCCCGCCCCAGGGCGTTGTGGTAGGTGACGAAGGGCCGCGCCTCGGCACCGGCGGCGGTGGGCTGGATCACCGGGGTCTCGACCTCCAAAAATCCCTTCTCCTCAAAAAACCGCCGCACGTAGCCGACGATTTTGGCCCGCTTCCTGAAGACCTCGCGCACCTCGGGGTTCACGATCAGGTCGAGGTAGCGCTGGCGATAGCGGACCTCCTTGTCCTTGATGCCGTGCCACTTGTCGGGAAGCGGGTGGAGGCTTTTGACGAGCGGCTGCCAGCGGTGGACCTTGACCGTGAGCTCGCCGGTCTTGGTGACGAAGACCGTGCCCTCGACGCCAACGATGTCGCCGACGTCGAGCTTCTTGATGAGCGGGTAGTGCTCGGTGTCGTTCTTGGAAAAGAAAAGCTGGATCTTGCCGGTCTCGTCGAGCAGGTGGGCAAAGCTCGCCTTGCCCATGCGACGAAGCGCGACCAGCCTTCCGGCGAGGCGCACCTTCTCCTCGGGCCACTCCTCGCCGGGCTTCGGGTCGGGGTGGCGGGCTTTTAGCTTGGCCGCGCTCGCGTCCTTTTCAAAGCGGTAGGGAAAGGGCTCGAAACCGGCTTCGACCAGGGCCTCGAGGTTCTTAAGCCGCTCCCGGGTCTGCTCGTTCCACTCGGGCACGGGCTACTCCAGGATCGAAAGCACGCGGTACTCCTTGACCTCGCCGGTGGGCACCTCGACCTTGACCACGTCGCCGGCCCGCTTGCCGAGCACCGCCGAGCCCACCGGGCTCTCGTCGGAGACCTTCATCGGCTCGACGAGGACGCTCGCCTCCGCCGGCGCCACGATCTGGATCTCGAAGCTCTCGCCGGTCTGGGTGTCCTGGATCACCAAGGTGCTCCCCAGCGCGACCTTGCCCTTGGCCTCGGCGCCCTCGATGATCACCGCCCGGGAGAGCACGTCCTCGAGCTGAGCGATCGCCGCCTCGATGCGGGCCTTCTCGCGCTTCGCGTCCTCGAGGCCGGAGTCGTCGTAGTCGTCGGAGGATTCCATCAATTCTTGGAGAATCTTGGTGATCTCCTCGAGTTTCTGCTGCCACTTCTCGAGCTCGGCCTTGAGCCGCGCGTAACCTTCCTTGGTCAGTCGCACTTCCCGCGCCATAAACGCCTCCAACTAAGGGAGTATACCTTTCCTCAGGATGCGCCTCAAAACCTCGGGGCGGGCGCGCTCGCGGCAGGCCTCGGTGTCCTCGCAAAGGAGGGCGTAGCGCACCACCCGCGCTCCGGCAAGCCGCACCCGGAAATAGCGGGCAAAGGCCCCGCCGAGGAGCCGGCCGCAGGCCTCGCAGACGCCGGGCCGGGGGAGCGGGGGCCGCTCCACCGGCTCGAAGACCGCCCGAAAGGGGGGCTCCTCGATGACCACGTTCTCGCCTTCGCGGTAGTAGAGCACCTCGCCCGGGGGGAGGAGGTCGAAGGGGGTTCCCGGGAAGAGCTCGAGGATCAGCTCCCGCTCGTCTACGGCCACGTCGCCAGCTTACAGGGTAACCAAAGCCGACTTGTGTTCTTGGGTTTCCCGGTATCCTAGGTGCGATATGTTGACCGAGGCCCAGGTGCTGGACGCGCTGAGAAAGGTCATCGACCCCGACTTCAAGAAGGACATCGTCACCCTCGGGTTCGTCCGCGACCTCAAAATCGAAGGCGACCGGGTGGCCTTCACCCTGAAGCTCACCACCCCCGCCTGCCCCCTAAAGGACAAGCTCAAGGCCGACGCCGAGGCGGCGGTGAAGGAAATCGGCGCCAAGGAGGTGGCGATCACCCTCGACGCCGAGAGCCCCATCCAGCAAAAGCCCCTCCCCGGCGTGGACCACGTGATCGCGGTGGTGGCCGGCAAGGGCGGCGTGGGCAAGAGCACCACCGCGGTGAACCTGGCGGTGGCCCTCGGCCTGCTCGGGGCCAAGGTGGGGCTCTTCGACGCCGACGCCTTCGGCCCCAACGCCCCCCGGATGCTCGGCGCCCTGGGCCGGCCGCTCATGACCCGGGGCGGCAAGATCCTCCCCATCGAGGCCCACGGGGTCAAGCTCGTGAGCCTGGGTCTCGTCGTCCCCGACGGCCAGCCCATCGTCTGGCGGGGTTCGTTGCAGCACTCCTTCGTCCGCGACTTCGTCACCAAGACCGAGTGGGGCGAGCTCGACTACGTGATCGTGGACATGCCCCCGGGCACCGGCGACATCCCCCTCTCGGTGATGCAGCTCGTGCCGCTCACCGGGGCGATCGTGGTGGGCACTCCGCAAGAGGTGGCGCTCGAGGACGTGCGCCGGGCGGTGACGATGCTGGAAAAGCTCGAGGTCCCGGTGCTCGGCTTCGTCGAGAACATGAGCTACTTCGTCTGCCCCTCCTGCGGCGAAAAACACGACATCTTCGGCTCCGGCGGCCTCGCCGCCTACGCCGAGAAGTACGGCGCGCCCCTCCTTGGCCAGATCCCGATCGAGCCCAAGATCCGAAAGGGCTCGGACGCGGGCTTCCCGGCGGCCCTCGAGGAAGGGCCCCTGGGCGAGGCCTACCGCGAGCTCGCCGAGAACACCGCGCGGCGGGTGGCGGTGGTGGCGAGCAGCCGAAAGCCAAAGGAGACCCCCCACCAAAAGCCCTTCCTCAACATCCCCTTGAAGAAGTAGGAGGGTGCCGGCGAAGCTCCCGCCCGCGATCGAACCCTTCGGAAGCTACCGCGCGTGGCTCAAGGAGATCGAGGGCTACGCCGACCAGATCGCCTACGCCGAGCTCCTCCGCGCCGAGCCCTTAAAGAAAGCCGAATACAGCGGGGCGTTCTCCGGGGTCCTCGCGGCCCTGGGCCTTTCCCCTTTCGAGCACCAGGCCGAGGCCTTCCGGGCGATCGAGGCCGGCGAGAACGTCGTCCTCGCCACCCCCACCGCGAGCGGCAAGAGCCTCGTCTACCAGGCCCCCGCCCTGAAGGCGGCGCTCGAGGACGAAACCGCCCTCTTCGTCTTCCCCACCAAGGCGCTTGCCCGCGACCAGGAGCGAAGGCTCCTCGCGATGGAAAAGGCGCTCGGCCTTGCCCGGGTCACCTTCACCTACGACGGCGACACCCACTCGGAAAAAAGGCGCCGCGCCCGCGAGACCGGAAGGCTGATTCTCACCAACCCCGACATGCTCCACTACGGCATCCTCCCCCGCCACCCCGAGTGGGCGCGGTTTCTGGGGCGGCTCCGCTATTTGGTAGTGGACGAGCTCCACTACTACCGGGGCGTCTTTGGAAGCCACGCGGGGATGATCTTTAGGAGGCTTTTACGCCTTGCCCGCTACTACGGGGCAAATCCCCAGATCATCGCCGCGAGCGCCACGATAAAAAACCCCGCCGAGCACGCGGAGCGGCTCTTCGGCGAGGCGTTTTTCGCGATCCGGAGGGCGGGCTCCCGCACCGAGCGCGAGTTCGTCCTCTGGCGCCCGAAGGCCCTTGACAAGACCGGCGAGGTGCGAAGGAGCCCCAACATCGAGGCCGCCCTCCTCGCCGAGCACGCCGCCGCCTACGGGCTCAAGACCCTGATCTTCGCAAACAGCCGGAAAAGCGTCGAGCTGATCGGCAAATACACCCGGAACTCGCCCTTCGCGGGGCAGATCCGCACCTACCGCGCGGGATACACGGCGAAGGACCGGAGGAAGCTCGAGGAAGCCTTCAAAAAGGGCGAGATTTCGGTGCTCGTCGCCACCAACGCGCTCGAGCTCGGCATCGACATCGGCGACCTCGACGCCGTCGTCCTGGTGGGCTTCCCCGGCTCGATGATGAGCCTCTGGCAGCGGGCCGGCCGGGCGGGAAGGGGCGACCGCCGGGCCCTCGTCGTCTGGATCCCCCGCGAGGACCCCCTCGACGCCTACTATGAGGACCACCCCGACCGCCTGGCCGGGGGCGAGCCCGAGGCGGCGGTGGCCGACCCCTTTAACCCCTACCTC
>WFXV01000106.1 GCA_015490435.1 Thermaceae bacterium | reverse complement strand
GGGTTTGGCCTTCGCCGGGGCGCTTTTTTCCGTCCCTTCGGGCGCTTTCCCCTCGGCCAGGCTTTGCAGGATCTTGAGCCCCTCGAAGGCGTCCTGGGCGTAGTGGGCCCGGGGGTAGATCGCCTTCAGGTCCTCCTCCACGAAGCGGCGGGTGAGGGCGGCGCCGCCCAGGAGCACGGGGAGCCGGTAGCCCCGCTCGGCCATAACCTCGAGGTTTTCCCGCATTACCCGGGTGCTCTTGACGAGGAGCCCGCTCATCCCCACCGCGTCGGGGCGGTGCTCCTCGATCGCCTTCAAGATGTTCTCCACCGGCTGCTTGATGCCGAGGTCTACGACCTCGAATCCGTTGTTCGCGAGGATGATCCCCACCAGGTTCTTGCCGATGTCGTGGACGTCGCCCTTGACGGTGGCGAGGACGATCTTGCCCCGGCGGGCGCCCTCTTTCTTCTCCATGTGGGGCTCGAGGTAGGCGACCGCCGCCTTCATCGCCTCGGCGCTCTTCAGGACGAAGGGGAGCTGCATCTTTCCCTCGCCGAAGAGGTCGCCGACCACCTTCATGGCGGGGAGGAGGATCTCGTTCACGATCGCCTCGGCGCGGTACTTCTTTAGTGCTTCATCGAGGTCGGCCTCAAGCCCCTTCTTCCGGCCTTTGAGGATCGCCTCTTTGAGCCTTTCCTCGACCGGGAGCGTCTTCTTCTCGGCCTCGGGCGCCTGCGCCTTTTCCTTCTCGAAATACTCGATGAAAGCAAAGAGCGGGTCGTAGCCCTCCCGGCGGCGGTCGTAGATGAGGTCGAGGGCGAGCCGGTAGGCCTCCTCGGGGATCTCGGAGACGGGGAGGATCTTCCCCGGGTGGACGATGGCGGCGGTGAGCCCGGCGCGGGCGGCCTCGTGCAGGAATACCGAGTTCAAAACCTTCCTCGCCCGGGGCTTTAGGCCGAAGGAGACGTTCGAGACGCCGAGGATGAAGCCCGCCTCCGGAAACTCGTCTTTGAGGACGCGGATCGCCTCCAGCGTCCAAAGCGCGAGGCGGCGGGTCTCCTCGTCGCCCTGGGTGATGGGGAAGGTGAGGAGGTCGAAGAAGATCTCGCTCTCGAGGAATCCGTGCACCTCGGTGAGGCGCTGGTGCATGCGGCGGGCGAGCGCGATCTTCTCCTCGACCGTCTTTGCCATGCCCCCTTCCCCGATGGCGAGGGCGACGACGAGCGCCCCGTGCTCGCGGGCGAGGCGGGCGACGCGGTCGAACTTCTCCTCGCCCTCCTCGAAGTTCACCGAGTTCACCGCCGGGCGGCCGGGGACGAGCTTGAGGGCGGCCTCGAGCACCTCGGGGCTCGTGGTGTCCACCATGATGGGGACCGGCACCTCGGGGACGATCGCCCTTAGGACCGCCTCCATGTCGGCCCTCTCGTCGCGGCCGGTCCAGGCGGTGCTGACGTCGAGCATGTGGGCGCCCTCTTCCACCTGCTCGCGGGCAAGCTCCTTGATGCCCTCGAAGTCGCCGGCGAAGAGCAGTTCGCGGAACTTCTTGCTGCCGGTGGCGTTCAGGCGCTCGCCGACCATGAGGAGCCCCGCGTCAAAGCGAAGGGGCACCGCCTGGTAGAGCCCGGCGGCCACCGCCCGGCGGGCCTTGGGTTTGGGCGGGCGGACCTGGGGGTGGAAGGCAAGCGCCTCGGCGAGGGCCTGGATGTGCTCGGGGCCGGTGCCGCAGCAGCCGCCGACGACGTTCGCCCCGTACTCGGTGACGAACTTCCTCTGCCAGCGGACGAGCTCCTCGGGCGTCAGGGGGTAGTGGATCCTGCCCTCTCTTTGCTCGGGGAGCCCGGCGTTTGGGAGCACCGAGACCGGGAGCTCGGACTCTCTCGTAAAGGTTCGGACGTGGGGGTCCATCAGGTCGGGGCCGGTGGCGCAGTTCATGCCGGCGACGTCGACCCCGAGGGCCTCGAGCGCGGCCAGGGCAGCCTCGGCGTCGGTGCCCACCAGCATCGTGCCGGTGGTCTCGAAGGTGACCTGAGCCTGGATCGGCACTTCCCGGCCCACGTCGCGCATCGCCTGGCGCACGGCGAAGACCGCGGCCTTGATCTGAAGCACGTCCTGGGTGGTCTCAAGGAGGATGAGATCCACCCCGCCCTTTAAAAGCCCTCTCGCCGCAGTGCGGTAGGACTCGTAAAGGGTGTCCCAGTCGATCTGGCCGAGGCTGATGAGCTTCGTCCCCGGGCCCAGCGAGCCGGCGACGAAGCGGGGGCGTTCCTTGGTGCTGTATTTGTCCGCCACCTCGCGGGCGAGCCTTGCCGCCTCCTCGGCGAGAGCCTCGGCCTCGGCCTCAAGCCCGTACTCCGCGAGCACGTGGGGCATGACGCCGAAGGTGTTGGTCTCGATGACGTCGGCGCCCGCCTTTAGGTAGCTCTCGTGGATCTCGCGGATGACGTCAGGGCGGGTCCGGACGAGGATCTCGGGACAGCCCTCGTACTCGGGGCCGCCGTAGTCCTCAGGGCTAAGCTCGCGCTTTTGCAGCTCGGTGCCCATCGCCCCGTCGTAGATCAAGACCCTTTGGGAAAGGGCCTCGAGGTACGGGCTGGTTTGGGTGGGGCTGAGTTTCGTGGTCTTCTTCGCCTCCGCCAACTTAGCGCTTCATTCTAGCTGGTTTTTCGGTTCTTGGCCAATCGGAGCGCTAGGATGGGCCCGTGGACTTCCTGGAGGCGATCGCCGGGCGCCCCGGGCTCGTGCTCGGGCTCGACCCCCGGCCCGAGCGGCACGGGGGCTGGGCGGCGTTTCTCGAGGACGCCCGGGCGCTTTTTAGGGCGCTAGGGGACTGGGTGGCGGCGGTGAAGCCCCAGCTCGCCTTCTTCGAGGCCGAGGGGAGGCGGGGAATGGCGGGGCTTTTCGACCTGGTGGAGACCGCCCGGGAGCTTGGCCTGCCGGTGCTCTTCGACGCCAAGCGTGCCGACGTGCCCTCGACCGCGGCCGCCTACGCCCGGGCCTGGCTTTCAAATTTCCCGGGCTCGGCCCTCACCGCGAACCCGCTTCTCGGCGGGGATAGCCTCCTTCCCTTCTTCGAGGCCGCCTGCGAGAGCGGGGGGATGGTTTTCCTCCTGGTTCGGACCTCGAACCCGGGGGCGCGGGACTTCCTCGAGCTCAATACCGAAAAAGGCCCCTTTTGGGCCCACCTCCTCGCGCGGGCCACGGAGTGGAACAGGCGCTTTG
>WFXV01000105.1 GCA_015490435.1 Thermaceae bacterium | reverse complement strand
TATAAGAGACAGCACCCGGCCCCGGCCCTCTTGAACCTCCTGCCAGATCGCTTCGAGCCGGTGAAGCAGCGCGTCCTCGTAGGGGTTTTCGGCGGGGGCGCGGAACCTTTCCAGGCGGAAGGCCTTCAGGGGGTCGGGGAAACCCTTGGCCAAGAGCGGGGGGAGGGCGGTGGCCTCGGCGGTCTTGGCCAGGGTTCGGGTGGTGTCGTCGAGGTAGACCGCCCCCGGCGGGGTCAGGGCGACCAGGCGCTGGGCCCGGTTTAAGGGGTCGCCGAAGAGCTCCCGGCCGGAAAGGGTCGGCATCGCCAGGACCAGCCCGCTGGTCACCGCCGCCCGGCCCTGGAGCCTGAGCGCGCCCTCGCGGAAGCGGGCCTCCACCTCGGCGACGCTCGCGGCCGCCGCCCGGAGCGCCCGCTCGGCCTCGGCGCCGCGGCTTTTGCCCAGGCCGAAGACGGCGACCAGGCCGTCGCCGTAGACCTTGTGCACCTGGCCGCCTTCCTTCTCGATCGCCGCCCGGACCACGGAGAAGGCGCGCTCGGCCTCTTTCCAGGCGACCTCGGCGCCGTGTTCGCGGGTGAAGCGAGTGTAGTCGGAGAGGTCGAAGAAGACCACGGTGGCGAACCGCCACTCGCCACTCGCGGTGCCCAGGGGGGCGCCGCAGTAGGCGCAGTAGAGGTAGTTGTCCGGGTTGCGGCGGCGGCAGTTCGGGCACCTCATGGCCTAAACCCCATCAAGGGCGGCGCGAGCTCGACCGCGACTCGGCGGCCGAGCTCGAGCGGGACCGGAGCGTAGATCAGGACCGGGGCCAGGCTCCCCAGGAGGTAAAACCCCTCGCCGAACGCCCGGGTGACCTCGCCCCGAAGGCGGTAGCCGCCCCCGGGGAGGGGTTCGGCCGCGGGGGGACCTTCCTCCGGGGCGTGGCGCCGGGCCACGCCGTGGAGCAGAAGGGTCACCCGGCCGTGGGGCGCGGGGGGCGCGCCCCGGTCGAAGGCGAAGAGGAGGCCGCCGGGGAGGGCGAGCGGGAGCAGGGAGTAGCCCATCGGCGCCGGCAGCACCTCGGCCTCGAAGGCGGCCTCGGCGAAGCGTTCGAAGAAGAGCTCGGGGCTATCCTCCAGGGCCACGCCCCATTTTATTTAGAAAACCGGCCCGATTCGGAAGTGGAGCACGCCGCCGGGGTTGGCGGAGCTGAAGCCGTAGTCGAGCCGGATGGCGGGGAACTGGACCGCCCCGTAGCCCAGGTTGAGCTGGACCCCCACGCCGAAGCCGGCGTGGAGCTCGGGGTCGTCGCCGGGGAACCAGACCGAGCCCAGATCGGCGAAGGCGATGCCGATCACGGTGCGGGTCAGGACGCTCTCGAAGCGGAAGTCGTAGCGGTACTCGAGCGAGCCGGCAAAGAGCCGGGTGCCGCTAAAGCTCCGGGGTTGGTAGCCGCGCAACATGCTGATCTCGGGCTCGGAGCCGCCGAGGGAGAAATAGCGACTTTCGGGTGGCGCCCCGAGGATCGCGCCCACCACCGCCCGGACGGCGAAGACCGAGCGGCCTTCGGGGTCCTGGGCGGCGTAGGTTTTGTAGCTCGCCCAAAGGGGCGCAAACCCTTGGGCGGGCTCCCCTTCGGGGAAGACCAGGCCGTAGCCGCCGTGAACCGTGGCCACGCGGCCGGTGGTGGGGTAGAAGGGGTCGTCGGCGTCGCTGTAGGTGAGGGTGGTGGTGGCCAGGGCGTTGGCGTAGTTCCCGGGGAGCAGGGCGCGGGCGGCGGCCTCGTCGTAGTCGGAGGATTCCGGCGGGTTCAGGGTCTCGAGCTTGGTCTCCACCCACTGCCCCTCGAGCCCGGCGGCCATGGTGATCTCCTCGGTGAGCGGCCGGGAGACCGAGAAGGAAAGCCCGGAGCGGCGCTCGGTGTATTCCCAGCCGGTCTCGGTCTCCCCGTCCTTGAGCTTGAAGTTTCCGTAAGGGATCGAGTAGACGGCGAAGTTCACCGAGGTGGGGGTTTCCTTGAAGTCGAAGAGGTCGAGGTAGAGCCAGGGGATCTGGTAGGAGAGCGAGAACGAGAGGTTGTCGCCGGCGTCGTTCTCCACGAAGGAGAGGTTCAGGCTCGCGTTGTGGGCGCGGCCCCAGAGGTTCTTGTCGGAGAAGCTCACCTGGCCGCTCCAGCCGCTCTGGCTCGACCAGGCGACCGCTGGGGCGATGACCACCGTCTTGGCTTCCTCGAGCTCGAGCTCCACCACCACCTGGTCCTCGCTCGGCCCCTGGGCGGTGCGCACCCCCGGGGGCCCAGCGAGGATCCCGAGCCTCAGTAGCTTGCCGATCCCCTCCCGGATCGCGGGAACCGAGAAGAGCGCGCCCGGTTTCGGAAACTCCCTGAGGATCACGAAGTCCTGGGTTCGGTGGCCGCCCTTCCACTGGAGGCGGTAGCCGGCGATCTTCACCTCCCGGAGCCGGATCACGTAGGTGCCGTTCTCGAAGCGGTAGTCGGGCTTCAAGACGAGCGCGTACCCGGCCTTTTGGTAGTAGGCGACGAGCCGTTCAAAGTCCGCCTGGGCGAGCTGGGAGGAAAAGGGGTCGCCCACCTTCTGCACCAGCTGCGCCTTGAGTTCCTCCTCCGGGAAGGCGGTCGCCCCCTCGATCCGGATCGCCTGGATGGGGCCGTAGGTGCGCTCGCCGAGCTCGAAGCGGATCCGCACCCCGTCCTTTTCCGGCTCGGCGGAGAAACGCACCTCGCGCCCGAGTTCGCGGGTCAGCTCGGCCACCGCCTCCACCAGCCGGTCGTAGTTGAAGGGGTCGCCGACCTTGATCGGGACGTAGGGGAGGCCGTCCGGGTCCACCGCGCGCACCCGGAGCTCCCGGAGGTAGAGCTCGAGGACGCCCTCGACGAGCCGGGTGCGCTCGGGGTCCACGCCGCTTCCCCGGTACCCCCGCTCGGCGTAGAGCGCCCCCACCTGCCGGACCGCCTCGAGGTAGCGCTCCCAGACGAACTTGCCCCCCTGTACGAGCGGGGTGAAGGCCGCCTTGATCGCCTCCTCGGGAACCCAGTGGGCGCCGTGGATGCGGAGACCCGTAAGGGGCACCTCCTCCACCACCTCGAAGGCGAGGTGGACGCCGTCTTCCTTCCGCTCCACCGCGAGCTTCACCTCAGGAGTGAAGGGGAAGCCCTGGCGGCGGTAGAGCTCGGCGAGGAGCTCCCGGGCCTTTTCCGCTTTCTTGGGGTTGTAGGTGGTCCCCGGCGCCAGCGCCAGCTGGTCGGCGAGGTGGGCGGCGAGCTTCTCGGGGGCGAAGGCCCGCGCCTCGATCCGAACCTCGGCGATCTTGGGGTTGGGCTTGACGCGGACGAGGAGCACCCCGTCTTTGAGCGCGACCTCCACCGACTCGAAGTAGCCGGTTTCGCGCACCGCCTCGGCGAGCCGGGGAAGCGCGTCGGGGTCGATCTCGTCCCCGGCCCGCACCGGCAGGGCGATCTCGGCCAGGGTGGCGAGCACCGGGCCGGCGCCCTCGACCTTCACCTCGCGGATCGAGACCGCGAGCGCCGGCAGAAGGAGGAGGAGAAAAAGCGGGAAGGCCCTTCGCATGGGGACAAGCTACGTTTTCCCCGTGAAGCGGCGGTGAGAGTAAAATCGGGGCATGGAAGGCCTATTCGAGCGCATTCAGGAGAGCGTACGCGCGGTGCGGGCGCGCACCGAGTTCGAGCCCGAGCTCGCCATCGTCCTGGGCTCGGGGCTCGGGCCGCTCGCCGACGAGGTGGAGGCCGAGGCGGTCATCCCCTACGGCGAGCTGCCCCACTTCCCCGTCTCCACCGCCCCCGGCCACGAGGGCAAGCTGATCTTCGGCAGGTTCGCGGGGAAACGCGTCCTGGTCTACAAGGGCCGGGTCCACTACTACGAGGGCTACCCGATGGAGGTGGTGGTCCACCCGGTGCGGGTGGGCTACTTCCTGGGGGCGAAGACCTTCCTCCTGACCTCGGCGGCGGGGGGCCTGAACCCGCTTTTCTCTGCCGGGGAGCTCATGCTCCACAGCGACTACATCAACTTCACCTGGGACACCCCCCTCCGGGGGCCCAACGACGAGCGGCTCGGCCCCCGCTTCCCGGTGATGTTCGACGCCTACGACCCCGAGCTCAGGAAGCGCTTCCACGAGGTCGCGCTCAAGGAGCAGATCCTCCTGCGCGAGGGGGTCTACGTCGCCGTCTCCGGGCCGAACTTCGCCTCCCGCGCCGAGCTCCGCATGCTCCGGGGCTTCGGCGCCGACGCCATCGGCATGAGCACGGTGCCCGAGGTGATCGCGCTCAGGCACCTGGGCGCCCGGGTGGTGGCGGTCTCCACCATCACCGACATGGCGATCCCCGACCGCGAGCACCACGCCACCGAGGAAGAGGTGTTGGCGGTCGCCGAGCGCACCGGCCCGGTTTTCCGGCGGTTGGTGAAGGCCTTCGTGGCCGCGCTGTAAATGGGGCTTCCCGAGGTCCTCGCGCGCATCGAGCGGGCCGCGCGGCGGGCGGGGAGGGACCCCGCCGGGGTGCGGCTGGTCGCGGTGACCAAGGGCCATTCCCCCGAGGCGATCCGGGAGAAGGTCCTCGCCTACGGCGATTTTCCCCTCGGGGAGTCGCGGGTGCAGGAAGCGCTTCCCAAGATCGAGGCCCTGCCCGAGGCCACCTTCCACTTCATCGGCCCCCTTCAGCGCAACAAGGCGAAGTTCATGCACCGCTTCTTGCTCCTGCACTCGCTCGAGTCCCTTCGGGTGGCCGAGGCGCTCGAGCGCCGGCTGCCCCGCCCGCTCGACGTCTTGGTGGAGGTCAACGTCGGGCGCGAGCCGCAAAAGCACGGGGTTCTGCCCGAGGCGCTCCCCGAGCTCCTTGAGAGGCTAAAGGAGCTTTCCCGGGTCCGGGTTTTGGGCTTGATGACGGTGGCGCCCCGGGTGCGCGACCCCGACCGGTTGCGGGCGGTCTTCGCCGAGCTCTCCCGGCTCGCCGACCGGTATAATCTGCCCGAGCGTTCGATGGGGATGAGCGAGGACTTCGAGCTCGCGATCGAGGAGGGATCCACCCTCGTGCGCGTAGGAAGGGCGATCTTCGATGAGCTTTAACCCGCTCGACATTCGCTACCAGGAGTTCCGCCGCAAGGTGCGCGGCTACGACGTGGAGGAGGTCCGCGCCTACCTGGGGCAGGTGGCGGACTTCGTGGCCTCGCTGGAGGAGCAGCTCTCGGCCTGCAAGAAGCGGATCGAGGAGCTCGAGGCCGCTCTCGCCGAGGCCCGCGAGGGGGAGGCCGAGCTCAAGCGGGCGGTGGTCGCCGCCGAGCGGATCGCCCGGGAGGTCCGGGCCCAGGCCGAGCGCGAGGCCGAGCTGATCCGGGCCGAGGCCGAGGCCGCCAAGGAGCGCACGCTCCGGGAGGCGATGGAGCACCTAAAGCGCGTCCAGCGCGACCTCGAGCGCCTAAAGCGCGAGCGCGAGCTCTTCAAGGAGCAGTTTCGGGGCTTGCTCGAGGGGTACCTGGCGAGCCTGGACAAGGGCGAGAAGGGCTAGGGCGGCATCGGGAGCGCCAGGCTGGCCAGGTAGTAAAGCCGCTCCCGCCACCAGTACCGGCGGGCGAAGCGCCCCTGGACCGCGACCCCGCGGGCGTGGAGCCCGAGCCGCCTGGCGTAGAGCAGGGCCCGGGGCAGGTGGGGCGCGTCGGTGACGACGATCACCTCGGCGGGGCCGAAGAGCTCGCGGGCGGCTTTGAGGTTCTCCCAAGTGTTCCTGCTTTTGGTCTCGCAGCGCAGCGCCTCGGGCGGGATCCCGAGGGCCTCGAGGTAGCGGCAGCCCACGGCTCCCTCGGCGTAGCGGGCGCCCTTGGCCCTTCCCCCGGTCACCAGGATGAGGGGGGCTAAGCCCTCGCGGTAGAGCCGGGCGGCGAGCTCGAGCCTTCCGGCGAAGACCGGGGAGGGCCGGCCGTTCCACTGGGCGGCACCAAGGACGACGATGCCTTCCGCGGCGAGGGCGGGGAGGAGGAGCCCGAGCAGGAGAAAAAGCCGCCGCATCCCGTGTTCATGCTATACTATAGCTGCCGGTAGCGTCGACCGCGGCGCCGCCGGCGGGTGAAGAAGCATCCAGAAGGTCTACGGACGTACCCAGGGCATCAAACCGAGCCTCGCGAAGCGGGTCGCCGGCCTCTACCGGCGGCGTTTCCCTGCCGGCCGGCTCTTTACCGGCGAGCTCGCCCACCGCTTGGCCGAGCTCACCGCCGAGCTGGGCCGGCCGCTCTCCCTCTTGATCGACCGCAAGGGGCACGTCCTCCGGGTGGCGGTGGGGGACGCGAAGGAGCTCCCGATTCCCGAGCGTCCCTGGGCCGAGACCCGGCTCGCGGGCTACTACCTCCTGCACACCCACACCGGCGGGGGCGGCCTTTCCCGGTCGGATCTCTCGGTGCTCTTCCTGCACCGGCTCGACGCGATCGCGGTGCTCGAGGTCGCCGACGGACGCCCGCGCCGGGCCCAGCTCGCCCACCTGGTGCCCCCTTCCTCCGAGGAGGAGGACTGGCGGGTGCTGCCGGAGCGGCCTTACGAGGCCTGGCTCGAGTTCGACCTCGGCGGGTTGGTGGCCGCTTTGGAAGAGGAGTTCGGCCGGCAGGCGCGGCTGCGTGAGCTCGAGGACGGCGCCGGCGAGCGGGTCGTGCTGGTGGGGGTGGACCGCGGCGAGGGCCCCCAGGCCGAGACCGCCCTCCGCGAGCTCGCTGAGCTCGCCCGGAGCGCCGGGGGCGTGGTGGTCCACGCCGAGCTCGTCTACCGCCCCCACCCCGACCCCGGCACCCTGGTGGGGCGGGGCAAGCTCGAGGAGCTCACCAGCGTCGCCTACCACCAAAACGCCGGGACCCTGATCTTCGGCCTCGACCTCACCCCGGCCCAGGCCCGGGAGATCGAGCGCCTGACCCAGATGAAGGTGCTCGACCGCACCCAGCTGATCCTCGACATCTTTGCCCAGCACGCCCGCACCCCCGAGGCCAAGGCCCAGGTGGAGCTCGCCCAGCTCCGCTACCTGCTTCCCAGGCTCGTTGGCCGGGGCCAGGCGATGAGCCGGCTCGGCGGCGGGATCGGGACCCGGGGCCCGGGCGAGACCAAGCTCGAGGTCGACCGCCGGCGCCTGCAAAAGCGCATCCAGGACCTCACCCGGGAGCTCGACCGGATCGCCCGCCGCCGCCGCGAGGGCCGCAAGCAGCGGCGGCGCAAGGGGGTCCCGGTGGTGGCGGTGGTGGGCTACACCAACGCGGGCAAGACCACCCTGGCGAAGGCGCTCGCCAAGAAGGGCGAGGAGGGGGAGGACAAGCTCTTTGCCACCCTGCGCCCGCTGGTGCGCCGGGGCTTCTTGCCCGGCGTCGGGGAGGTGCTCTACGCCGACACCGTGGGCTTCATCCGGGAGATGCCCGAGGACCTGATCACCGCCTTCCGCGCCACCTTGGAGGAGCTCGCCGACGCCGACGTGCTGCTCCACGTGCTCGATGTCTCCGAGGAAGGTTTCGACGAGCGGAAGCAGGCCGTCGAGGCGCTCCTCGCCGAGCTCGGCATCGAGCGCCCGGTGGTGCTCGCCCTCAACAAGATCGACCGCGCCGACCCCTACGACCTCGAGCTCGCCCGCGAACGCTACGGCGGGGTCCCCGTCTCGGCCCGAAAGGGCGAGGGCCTCGCCGAGCTCAAAACCGCCCTCGGCGAGGCCCTCATTGCTTCTGGGGTTCGGCCGGTGGCCTGGGCCTAGCGGACGTTCCCGGTCTCGATCTTCTGGGTGTGAAGGTCGATCACGCTGAAGTCGCCCTCCGCCAGCGACCCGGGCATCACCACCAGGGTGGTGCCGAGCGTCTCGTGCTTGATGTCGGGCCCGGGCAGGTTGGGGCCGGCGACGATCGCGAGCCGGGGCTTGTAGGTCTTGATTAGCTCGGCCACCACCTCGCTCCCCTGCTCGCCGAGCCCCTTGTGCTCCGGCTTGGTGGCGAAGAGGAAGACCTTCTGGTAGTCCTTGAGCTCCCGGAGCACCTTCATCCGGTACTCGGCCTCCCAGCCCGGGTACCTAAGGGCCTGGATCTCCTCCCGCACGAAGTCGGGGTCGTCCACGATCTCCCCGCCTATGCCGGCGAAGGCGACGTAGCCGGGACCAAAGCCGAAGGTGCCGTGCACCCCGTGCAGGAAGGGGAAGACCACCTCGATGTTGTAGGCCTCCCGGAGGTACTCGTAGACCGGCGCGTCGTTCGGCCCCGGCACGTAGAAGGCGGGGCGGTTGAGCTTGGCCAGGGCCTTGAAGACCGCGCGGTAGCTCTCGGCCTTCTTCTCCTTCCCCGCCAGGTCGCCCACCAGGGCGATGGCGTCCACGTCGGCGTCTTCCAGCACCTGGGCGAGGCGCTCGACGTTCTCCACCTCGCCGCGGACGTTGGCAGCCGCCAGGACCCGGCGCACGTACTTCCGCATACCGATACCCCCTTTCACAAAACCTATCAAAACCTTTGTCAACTTTAGCTTAGCACCGCGGAGTCCGGTTCGCAAGGTAGGATGGGCGTATGCGCGAGGTCTACATCGTATCCGCGGTGCGCACGCCGATCGGGCGGTTTGGTGGTGGTCTCAAGGACAAGAGCCCGGCCGAGCTCGCGGCCCACGCGATGCGGGCGGCGCTCGAGCGCGCGGGGGTGGGGGGCGAGGCCCTCGACTTCTACGTCTTCGGCAACGTCCTTAGGGCCGGCCACGGGCAGCTCATTCCCCGGCAGGCGGCCTTCCTCGCCGGCATCCCCGAGGAAAAGGACGGCTACGCCGTGGACATGGTCTGCTCCTCGGGAATGATGGCGGTGATGAACGCGGCCACCGCGATCCGGGCGGGGGAGGCCGACCTTGTGCTCGCCGGCGGCACCGAGTCGATGAGCCAGGCGGGCTTCTTCCTCTCCCACCGGGCCCGCTGGGGCTACAAGTTCCTCCTCGGCGCGCCCGAGGAGGTGCGGGACCTCCTGCTCTACGATGGCCTCACCGACCCCACCAACAATGAGCCGATGGGGCTCGAGGCCGAGCGGCTCGCCGAGGACTTCGGCATCGGCCGGGCGGAGCTCGACGAGGTCGCCTACCTTTCCCAAAAACGCGCGGCCGAGGCCACCGAGCGCGGGGACTTCGCCGCCGAGATCGCCCCGATCGAGGTCAAGACCCGAAAGGGTCCGGTCCGGATCGAAAGCGACGAGGGCATCCGCCCGGACACGAGCCCGGAGGCGCTCGCGGGGCTTCGGCCCGCCTTCAAGAAGGACGGCGTCTTCACAGCCGGCAACTCCAGCCAGATCTCCGACGGGGCGGCGGCGCTTTTGCTCGCGAGCCGGGAGGCGCTCGAGCGCTACGGGCTCAAGCCCCGGGCCCGGGTGCTCGGCGGCGCCTTCAGCGCCGGGCCCACCTGGCGTTTCCCCGAGGCGCCGGTGCCGGCGGTGAAAAAGCTCTTGGAGCGCCTCGGCATGGCGATCGGCGACTTCGACTACTTCGAGAACAACGAGGCCTTCGCCATCAACAACCTGCTCTTCGAGCGGCTACTCGGCGTTCCCCGGGAGCGGCTCAACGTCTTCGGCGGTGCGATCGCCCTCGGCCACCCGATCGGGGCCTCGGGGGCGCGGATTTTGGTGACGCTCTTGAACGTGCTGGAAAAGAAGGACGGCGAGCGAGGGCTCGCCGCCATCTGCCACGGGACCGGTGGGGCCACCGCCCTCGCGCTCGAGCGCGTGGCCTAACCGCCGTAGCTCCAGCCGGTGTCGCGGAGGCAGAGGCTACGCTCGGCCTCCGCGTTTTTGCCGACCGCCACCACCTCGGCGACCAGGACCCCGTGGTCGCCCCCCTCGGCCCACTCGCGGGCCTCGATCCGGAAGTACCAGGGCACTTCGGTGAGGATCGGGAGCTCCTCCTCGAGCCGGAAGGGGTGCCCGTTGATCTTCCCGTCCTCGACCCGGGTGGCCTTGAAGAAGTCGGCGCCGAGGGCCTTTTGGCCCTCGGCCAGGATGTGCACCGCCGCCCGGCCGGTGTTTTTCAAAAGCTCGTAGACCTTGGAGTCCTTGCGCAGGGCCATCATGACGAGGGGCGGCTCCAGCGAGGCTTGGGAGAGCCAGGTGATGAGGGCGCCGGAGTAATCCTCGCCGTCCCGGGCGGTGACCACGTAAACCCCGTAGTGGAGCTTCCTGAGCACTTCCTTTCTGAGCGCGCGGTCCATGGCCGCCATTCTAGAACCCCGGCGGCAGGGCGTCGGTGTCCCAGCGCACCACCTCGATCTGCTCCGCGCGCACGGCGTACTCCCCCCCGGCCCGCAGGAAGGCGGCGACCTGGGTCAGGACCTCCTCGACCCAGCCGGCCTCGTTGCCGATGACCACGAAGCCCACCGCTTCCCAGCCGTGGGCGTCGAGGCCGTCGAGGCGGGCGGCGGAGACGGGAAACCGGGCGCGGATCCGTTCGATCACCGGGCGCACGAGGGCCCGTTTCTCCTTGAGGCTTCGCACCCAGGGCATCTCCAGCCGGGCGGCGTAGAAGCCGACGTAGGCGGGCACGGATAAAGCCTACACCCGGGCCGCGGCCCGGGTGTAGGGGAGGTGAGGGTGTGGGGCGGCTAGCTTCGGATGAGTTTGCGCAGCACCGTCTGTAGGATGCCGCCGTTCTTGTAGTACTCGACCTCCACCGGGGTATCGAGCCGGGCGGTGACCTCGAAGGTCACCTTGGAGCCGTCGTCGCGGGTGGCGGTAACGGTAAGGGTCTTGTGGGGCTCGAGGCCCTCCTCGATGCCGGTGATGTCGTAGACCTCGTGTCCAGTGAGGCCGAGGGACTGCCAGGAGTCGCCCGGCTTGAACTCGAGGGGCAGGATGCCCATGCCCACCAGGTTGGAGCGGTGGATGCGCTCGAAACTCTCGGCGATCACCGCCTTCACGCCGAGGAGGGCGGGGCCCTTGGCGGCCCAGTCGCGGGAGGAGCCGGTACCGTACTCCTTGCCCGCGAGGACGATTAAGGGCGTGCCCTCCTCCTTGTACTTCATCGCTGCGTCGAAGATCCACATCTCCTCGCCCTCGGGGAACTTGATGGTGTAGCCGCCTTCCTTGCCCCCGAGGAGCAGGTTCTTGATGCGGATGTTGGCGAAGGTCCCCCGCATCATCACCTCGTGGTTGCCGCGCCGGGAGCCGTAGGTGTTGAACTCGGAGACCGGCACCCCGCGCTCGAGGAGGTAGCGGCCGGCGGGGGAGTCGGGGGGAATCGCCCCGGCGGGGGAGATGTGGTCGGTGGTGATCGAGTCGCCGAAGAGGGCGAGGACGCGGGCCCCCCGGATGTCCTTAGGTGGCGGGGGCTCGAGGGGCATGTCCTTGAAGAAGGGCGGCTCCTGGATGTAGGTGGAGTTCGGATCCCAGGCGTAGAGCTCGCCGGTGGGCGCGGGGAGGCTCTTCCAGCGCTCGTCCCCCTCGAAGACCGAGGCGTACTCTTTCGCGAACTGCTCGGGGGAGAGGCTCTGCCGGATCGCCTCCTGGATCTCCGCCTGGCTCGGCCAGATGTCCTTCAGGTAGACGGGCTCCCCGTTCGGGTCGTAGCCGAGGGGCTCGGTGGCCAGGTCGATGTCGATCCGGCCGGCCAGGGCGTAGGCGACCACGAGCATGGGGCTCGCCAGGTAGTTGGCCTTGACGTGGGGGTTGACCCGCCCCTCGAAGTTCCGGTTGCCGGAGAGGACGCTGGCGGCCACCAGGTTGCCTTCCTCGATCGCCTTCGCGATGTCCTCGGGGAGGGGCCCCGAGTTGCCGATGCAGGTGGTGCAGCCGTAGCCCACCAGGTGGAAGCGGAGCGCCTCGAGGAAGGGGAGCAGTCCGGCGCGCTCGAGGTAGTCGGTGACCACCCGCGAGCCCGGGGCCAGGCTGGTCTTGACCCAGGGCTTGGTGTCGAGCCCGGCCTCCACCGCCTTCTTGGCGAGCAGGCCGGCGCCGATCATCACCGAGGGGTTCGAGGTGTTGGTGCAGGAGGTGATGGCGGCGATCACCACCGAGCCGTGGTGGAGTTCGAACTCCTCGTCGGCCCGATTCACCAGCACCCGCTTGTCGAGCTCATCGGAGCTGAGCCCGAAGCCCCGCTCGGTGACCGGCTTGGTGAGGTGTTCCTTGAAGCTCGCCTTCAGGTTCGAGAGCGAGACCCGGTCCTGGGGGCGCTTGGGGCCCGCGAGGCTGGGCTCGACGGTGGACATGTCGAGCTCGATGTGCTCGGAGTAGAGGGTTTCCTCCTCGCCGGTGCGGAAGAGCCCGGTGGCCTTGGTGTAGCGCTCCACCAGGTCCACGAGCTCCGCCAGCCGGGCGGTCTGCCGGAGGTAGTGGAGGGTCTCCTCGTCCACCGGGAAAAAGCCCATGGTGGCCCCGTACTCCGGCGCCATGTTGGCGATGGTGGCACGGTCGGCGAGGGGGAGTTTGGCCACCCCGGGGCCGTAGAACTCGACGAACTTGCCCACCACGCCGTGCTTGCGGAGCATCTCGGTGATGGTGAGCACCAGGTCGGTGGCGGTGGCCCCTTCGGGGAGCTCCCCGGTGAGCTTGAAGCCGACCACCCGGGGGGCGAGCATGTAGTAGGGCTGGCCCAGCATCACCGCCTCCGCCTCGATGCCGCCGACGCCCCACCCGAGCACGCCCAGGCCGTTGATCATCACCGTGTGGCTGTCGGTGCCCACCAGGCTATCGGGGAAGGCGTAGGTCTCGCCGTCGGCTCGCTGGGTCATGACCACCTGAGCGAGGTGCTCGAGGTTCACCTGGTGGATGATCCCCTGCCCCGGGGGCACGACCCGGAAGGAGGAAAGCGCTCCCTGCCCCCACTTGAGGAGCTGGTAGCGTTCCCGGTTCCGCCGGTACTCGAGCTCCACGTTCTTGGGAAACGCGTAGATGGTCCCGAAGAAGTCGACCTGCACCGAGTGGTCGATGATCAGGTCCGAGGGCACCTGGGGGTTGATCCGCTTCGGGTCCTTGCCGAAGCGGTCCATCGCGCTCCGCATCGCGGCCAGGTCTACGACTGCAGGCACGCCGGTGAAGTCCTGCAGCACCACCCGGGCGAGCTTCAAAGGAACGTTGATCTCGCCGGGGTCGGGCTTCCAGTTCGCGAGCCGAACGACGTCCTCCTCGGTGACCGTGAAGCCGTCCACGTTCCTGAGGAGGCTTTCGAGCATGACCCGGATGGAGAAGGGAAGCTTGGACACCGGCGCGATGCCCTGCCTCTCCAGCTCCATCACGTCGAAGTAGCGCACCTTCCCGGCCGCGGTATCCAACGTTTTTAGCGTGCCAAACGCATCCTTGTACATCCTGCTCCTTTCCACCCCAGGGCACTGGGGTACAGGTAAAGAACTCGGTTTTCGGGGATTCGCGCTTTTGCCGGCGGGGGGCGCCCCGGCCGCCTCTCTCGACCTAGGATACCACGTTAGAGCATTCCCGCGAGGAAGCCCTCCTCGCGCACCGCCCGGATCAGGTCCATCACCGTGAGCCGGTGCGGGTCGTACTCCACCAGGACCTGCCCCGGCTGGGGCACTTCCACCTTGGCCACGCCCTCGAGGCGGGCGAGGGCCTCGGCCACCACCCGCATCTGCTCCTCGGTTTCGGCCCCGCGGACGCCGAGCAAGACCCGGTTCATGCGTCCTATTCTAAAACACCGCGGTGGTCGCCGCGGGCCCCCCGGCTGCCGAGAGCACGCACGAAGAGGCGCGGCCCGGGAACGAACCCAAGCCCTGCCAGAAAGGCCCGGTCATCCTCCTCGGCGGGGTAGGCGACCTCGTAGGCGGCGGCGTCGTAGGCCGACTTCAAAAGGGCAGTAAGCAGCGCCTCGCGGACGCCTTCGTCCTCGGCCACCAGCCGGGTGACCAGGACGGTAGCGCGGTCCCCTTGCCATAGGGGCTGGGCCAGCACGAAGCCCCGGACCCGGCCCTCTTCCTCGGCCACGAAGCTGTGCCCGCTGCGGGCGAAGAAACGGAGGGCGGCGGCCCCCGTCCGCGGCGTTTGGTGGGAGGCGAGGAAGCGGGCCTCGAGGGCGGCGAGGGCGGGTTCGTCGTCGGGGGTGAGCGGTCGCACCTGCATGGGCAGAGTCTACCCGAGCCGGCTTTCGAGGAGGACGAGGAGCGCGGCCAAGAGGAAAAGGGCCGGGGCGAGGCTCCGCGTGCCCGCCCCCGGCGCGCCCCCTGGAGGCGGG
>WFXV01000104.1 GCA_015490435.1 Thermaceae bacterium | reverse complement strand
GATGTGTATAAGAGACAGCCCCCCACCCCGACGACGAAACGCTCGCCGCCGCCGGGCAGATCCTGGCGGCTCTTGCCGCCAGGATCTGCCCGGCGGCGGCGAGCGTTTCGTCGTCGGGGTGGGGGGCGAGGACGAGGAGGCGGTCTTCGGGGGTGTAAGGGCTGGCTTCGGGGAGGCGACGGGTGAGCCAGGCGGCGCGGAGCGCGTGGTAGTAGGCGAAGAGGAAGCGCCCGTTGATGAAGGCCCAGAGCAAGACGGCGAAACCCAGGGCGTAAAGGCGCTCGAGCACATCGAGCCTGAGAAAAAGCCGCAGGCCCTCGTTGGCAACGAGGACCAGGGCCACGAGCAGGGCGAAGCGGGCGCCGCGGCCGAGCGGAGGCATGGCCTTATCCTAGAGGGGCCTTGCCCCCTTGGGTTCGTCCCGCGAGGAAGGAAGACCTGGAGGCGATCGGCCGGGTGGCCTACGCCACCGCCTGGCTCGGGGATTCGCTCGCCGGGCGCTTTTCCGACCCAGCGCTTTTTGCCGAGCTCTTCGTCCGGCCCTATCTCGAGGTGGGGACGGCGGCCTTCGTCGCCGAGGAGGCGGGGCGGGTGCTCGGCTACGCGATGGCCGCCCGGACATTGGACCTCCCCCGCGGGTTCTTGCTCCCGCCCAGGCTCGGGCTCTTACCCCGGTTGCTCCGGCTCCCTCCCCGGGAGCGGGGGCTTCTTTGGGGCCTGCTCACCGCCGGCGCCCCCCACGCCCCCCTTCGTGCCTACCCCGCCGAGCTCCACGTCAACCTTCTGCCCGAGGCCCGGGGGCAGGGGCTTGGCAAGGCGCTCCTTTCCGCCTTGCTTTCCGCACTCGCGGAAGAGGGGCTTCCCGGCGTCCAGCTCGGCACCACCAGCGAAAACCGGGCCGCCCTCGGCCTCTACCGCCGCTTTGGCTTTCGCGCGTACGCACGCCGCCCCTCGCGGTTTTGGACCGAGGCCCTCGGCCGGCCGGTGGAGGCGATGCGCTGGGTCAGGGAGCTAGGTCAGTAGATACGGGCTTCTTGCGGTTGGGCTACGTTCGGTGACTTAACGCAAAGGCGTGGGGGCCGGCGATTTAGGGTACGAGCACCGCCGAGCCCCGGAGCTTGCCGGTGCGAAGGGCGTTTAGGGCGTCGTTCGCGGCCTCGAGGGGGAAGACCTCGACCTCGGGGGCCACCGGCACCTTGGGCGCGATCTCGAGGAAGAGGCGCGCGTCCTCGCGGGTGAGGTTCGCCACCGAGCGGATCTTGCGCTCGTGCCAGAGGAGGTCGTAGGGCATCTCGGGGACCGGGCTCATGTAGATGCCCCCGAGCACCAACGTTCCGCCCGGCTCCAGGTGCTTGAGCGCCTCGGGGATGAGCGATCCCACCGGGGCGAAGATGATCGCTCCTTCCATCGGCTCGGGCGGGGCCTCGGTGGAGTCGCCGGCCCACTCTGCGCCCATCTCCCGGGCGAAGGCCTTGGCCTCCTCGTCCCCGGGGCGGACGAAGGCGAAAAAGCGCTTGCCCTCGAACCGGGCCACCTGGGCGAGCAGGTGGGCGGCGGCACCGAAGCCGTAGAACCCGAGCAGGTTTTTTTCGCGCACGAAGCGGTAGCTCCGGAACCCGGTGAGCCCGGCGCACATCCAGGGGGCCATCTTCACCGGGTCGCCGTCCTCGGGGAGGGGGTAGGTGTAGTCGGCGAAGGCCAGGGTGTACTCGGCGAAGCCGCCGTCCAGGTGGTAGCCGGTGAACTTGGCGTTCGGGCAGAGGTTTTCCTCGCCCCGGCGGCAGAACTTGCATTCGCCGCAGGTCCAGCCGAGCCAGCCGACCCCGACCCGCTGGCCGATGCGCCGCTCCCTTACCCCGGGGCCGAGGGCGTCGATCCGCCCCACGATCTGGTGGCCGAGGACGAGGGGGAGGCGGGGCGGGGGGAGCTCGCCGTCGGCGATGTGCTGGTCGGTGCGGCAGACCCCGCTGGCCTCAATCCGGATCCGCACCTGCCCCTCGCCGGGCTCGGGGAGGGGCAGGTCTTCGAGCTCGAGCGGCGCCTTCACCGCCTTCAAGACCATCGCGCGCATGCGAACCTCCAACCCTATTTTCCGCCCGGTGACGCTTTGGTGACGCCCGGCCCCCTAGTTTCCGAGGTGGAGGTGGTCTAGGTGCGCAAAACGCTTGCCCTGGCCTTGGGGATGCTCGCCCTTTCGCTTTTCGGGTGCGGGCCCGGCGGTGGCGGCCTCGGGGGTGAGGCTTGCGTCCTGCGGGGTTCTTTGGACTCGGAGTGCACCCTGAGCCCCGGCGCCTGCAATCCCTACCGGGTGGAGGGCGACTTCGTCATCGAGGACACCGGGAAGCTGGTGATCGAGCCCGGGGTCGTGCTCGAGTTCGCCCAGGACGCGAGCCTCATGGTCACCGGTCACGGCGTCTTGCGGGCGGAGGGCACCGCCGCGGATCCGGTGGTGATGCGGGGGGCCTCGCCGCAACCGGGCTACTGGAAGGGGATCTACTTCACCGACGCCAACAACTTCGAGAACCGGCTGGTCCGGGTCGAGGTGCGGGACGCCGCCGGGGAGAGGAACTGGGATAACGGCGCTTTCGGCAATTTCCGCGCCGCGGTGGTGCTCGAGGGCGCTTCCCGGGTCTTGGTCAAGTTCACCAAGGTGTGGAAGAACGCCGGCGCGGGCTTCTTCATCGACGACGAGGTGGACCTTAGAAACGACTTCGACGACAACGTGGTGACCGCCAACCAGGGGTTCCCGGTCCTGATCTACGCGAGCCGGGTGGATCAGCTAAAGGCGGGGAACGACTTCACCGGGAACGCGTCCGGTTATGACTACGTCCGGGTCGGCGGCGGGTTCGGCGAGGTCCAGGACGCCACCTGGAAGAAGCTGAACGTCCCCTACCGGATCTTCGACGAGGTCACCGTGGCTGACGGGAAGACCCTCACCATCGAACCGGGCACCACCCTGGTCTTCGAGCAAGATGCGGGAATCTTTGTCGAAGGGCGCAGTGGCGGGTTGCACGCCGAGGGTACCGCTACCGAAAGGATCGTCTTCACAGGCCTCGACCACCATCAAGGATACTGGTGTGGGATCATTTTCAGTGACTCGGACAGCTTCGAGAACTTGCTTCGCAACGTGGTGGTCGAATATGGGGGATCAGGCCAATGTACTCAGAGTTACAGCGGTTTGAAGGCCAACGTGCTTGTTGAGAGTGCGGGGAGCGGATCCCACCAGTACATTCGAATCTATGACAGCGTCATCCGGGAAAGTGCTGGCTACGGGGTAGTGGTGGCCCAGGAAACGGACGCGAACGACATTGCATCGGACAACACTTTCTCGGGAAATGCCCTCGGTGACTTCTACCGTGAACCTTAAGAGGTGGTGCGGGGCCAGAAGGCCCCGCACCGCGACGCTCTCCCCCTTAGCCCGAGCGTCGGGTGGCAGGGCAGCGGTTTGGTAGGTAGAGAAGAGCCAAAATGATCGTCCAAGTGGTAATGCGCAAGGTCATGGCGCGGATGCTCTCGCTGGCCACAACGTCGCGGTAGAAGAGCAGGAGGATGGTAAGGACGCTGGCGTGGGCGGCGAAAGTGAGTACGGCCGCCGTTTTTCCATACGGGGAGTTCTTCCAAAGCAGCAGCGAAGTGACGAAGGCAGAGATTAGTCCCATGGTGAAGTTGTAGTAAGGCAGCCAGCTGATTACGTAGTAGTTTGGCTCTTTGCCAAGCAGAACTACCTGACCTCCGGAAAAGATCGCCATGGCGCCGATGATGAATGCAAGGACTGCAGCTATTTTCACCGTGTTCATGCGCTATCCCTCCTGACGTTGGAGGCGGCTACCGCCGCTCCGCTGAGACGGTGTACCGCTTTACCTAGCAGTTCGAGCAGCGTTTCCCGCTCGCTGGAGGAGAGCCCGGATAGGAGGCGGGCGAAGGTTTCTCGCCGAGCCGCTTGGACTTTCTGGAGAAGGTTCTTCCCTTTCTGGGTGGGGAAAATTTGGACCGAGCGTTTGTCCTGTGGATGGGGCTGACGCGTGACGAACCCAGCCTTTTCCAGGTGGCGGATCTCGATGCTGATGGTTGGCGCCCGCCGTCCCACGCGGTGCGCCAGATCCATAATGCTGCTGCCGGGGTGGTTCGCCACCTGCTCCAGGAGGGCCATCAAGGGAGGAGATAGATGGGCCATTTCGGGGGGCGAAGCGCCCAAGCCGGCTTGGCGAAGTCGGGTCATGAGTTGGTAGAACACCTCCGCGTCGTTCATGAGGTCCTCCATCCGGGCCACCTCCGTATTTAGTTTGACTATCTAAATACATGAAATATATGTAAGGCGGTCCGGAGAAGCTAAGCCGCCTAGCCTTTGAGGCTTCCCAAGGTGAGCCCCCGGATGAACCAGCGCTGGGCGAGGAGGAAGACCAGGATCGGGGGGATGGTGGCGAGCGAGAGGCCGGCCATCAGGAGCGTCCACTCGGTGGAGAAGTTGGTGTTGAAGACCGCGAGGCCCACGGTCAAGGGCCGCATCTCGATCGAGTTGGTGGCGACGAGCGGCCAGAGGAAGCTGTTCCAGCCGGCGAGGAAGGTGAAGGTGCCCAAGGTGGCGAGCGCCGGGGCGGCGAGCGGCAGCGCGATCTTCCAATAGATCTGCCAGGGCCCGGCGCCGTCGATGAGCGCGGCCTCCTCGAGCTCCTTCGGCATCTGAATGAAGTGCTGCCGCATCAGGAAGATCGCGAAGGCGTCGAAGAGCCCGGGCAGGATCAGGGCGTAGTAGGTGTCGATCCAGCCGAGCCGGCTCATGATCACGAAGAGCGGGATGATCAACACGTGGGCGGGGATCATCAGCGTGATCAAGGAGAGCAGGAACATCACGTCCCGCCCCCGCCAGCGGAAACGGGCGAAGGCGTAGCCCGCCATCGCCCCCGAGGTGAGGTTCAGGAAGGTCAGCCCAGTGGCGATGATCAGGGAGTTCAGGTACCACCGCCCGAAGGGCACGATGGTAAGCACCTGCTGGTAGTTCTCCCAGTGGAGCTTTTTAGGCCAGAGCTGGATGGGGAGGTCGAAGAGCGAGCCCGGCTCCTTGAGGCTGGTGGAGATCATCCAGAAGAAGGGCACCAGCATCGAGAGCCCGCCGAGCAACAAGAGCCCGATGACCAAAACGTCCCAAAACGTCGTCTTCCGTTTCATGCTTCCTCGAGCACCCACCGTTTCCTAAGCTGCCACTGGATCACCGTCAGCCCGAAGAGGATCACGAAGAGCAGCCAGGCGATCGCCGAGGCGTAGCCCATGTCGGGCGGGAACTCGCCAAAGGCCTTCTGGTAGAGGTAGAAGAGCAGCACGTTGGTGGCGTCGAGCGGCCCGCCCCCGGTCATCACGTAGATCAGCCCGAAGACCTGGAATCCCCCGATCAGCGCGAGCAGCGTGTTCAAGAACACCGTCGGCGAGAGCAGGGGCAGGGTGACGTGCCAGAACTTCTGCCAGTTGTTCGCGCCGTCGAGCTCGGCGGCCTCGTAGTAGGTGGGGTCGATGTTCTGGAGGCCAGCGAGGAAGATCAGCATGCGAAACCCGAGCCCCGCCCAGACCGAGGCGATGATGATGCCCGGCATCGCCCAGGCGGCGTCTTGGAGCCAGCCCGGGCCCTGGGTGGCGAGCCAGTGGACGGTGGCCGGTACGGGCAGATGAAGGAACTGGAACAAAGCCTCGATCTTCGAGCCCAGCCAGCGCAGGAAGAGGTTCACCGGCCCCACGTAGGGGTTCAGCACCCAGCGCCAGAGCAGCCCCACCGCCACCACGCTGGTCACCGTGGGGAGGAGGTAGAGGGTGCGCACGATCCGCACCCCGGGGAAGTTGCGGTTTAGGCCCAGGGCGACCGCGAGCGCGATCACGATCTCGAGCGGGACCGCCACCACCACGTAATAAAGGGTGTTGAAAAACGCCTTTTTCAAAACCGGGTCCTCGAGCATCCGCCGGTAGTTGTCGAGGCCCGCCCAGTTTCCGATGAGGTTTTCCAGGGAAAGCGGTTGAAAAACGTCCCAGTGGGTAAAGCTGATCCAGAGCGAGAGCAGGATCGGCCCCGCGTTGAAGGCGAGGAAACCCACGAGGCTCGGCAGGATGAAGAGCCAGGGAAAGCGCCGGAATGCGTTCATCGTCGGAAAGAGTAGGGGGCGGGGGTGACCCCCGCCCCCCGAAGGGCTTACTTCTTCCGCTGGGCCTGCACCTCGTCCAGGATCTTCTGGACCTTAGGCGCGACCTTGTCCATCGCGGTCTTGACGTCCTCCTTGCCCTGCCAGACGGGCTGGAGCGCCTTCGAGATCAGGCCGATCGCCTCCGAGAAGCGCTCGAAGGTCTCGGTGGGCATGGCGGTCTTGTTGACGGTGAGGAAGTACTGCTGGTGCTTCGGGGGCGGCGGCTGGAAGAAGGCCTTCAGGACCTTGTTGGTGGCCTCGGGGTTCAGCGGGTCGTAGCCGATCGCGGGGATGATCAGCCCGCCCTTGGTGAAGATGAGCGCGCCCTCGGGGCCGGCGAGGAACTTGAGCACCTTCCAGGCCGCCTCCTTGTCCTTGGCCGCCTTGGTGATGCCCCAGCCGGAGCCGTCGATGTCCACGATGCTGCCGGCCTTGCCCCGCGGGAAGGGGACGATGTCCCAGTCGAACTTGGCCTTCTTCTTGAGGGTGGGCACCCGCCAGCGGCCGTCCACGATCATCGCGGTGCGCTGGTTCAGGAACATGCCGAAGGCACTCTGGTCGGCGGTCTCGGCCGGGGTGGGGGCGACGTGGTGCTTGTAGCGGAGGTCCACGTAGAACTGCAGGCCCTCCACCGAGGCCGGGCTATTCAGCATGAACTTGGTGTGGTCCTCGCTGAAGAAGCGGCCGCCGTTGGACCAGACCCAGGGCTCCCAGAAGAGGAAGTAGGTGTAGAAGGAAAGGCCCCACTGCACCCGCTTGCCGTCCTTCTCCACGGTGAGCGCCTTGGCGGTTTTCAGGAAGTCGTCCCAGGTCCAGTCGGGGTCGGGGTCGGGGAGCCCGGCCTTCTTGAAGAGGTCGCGGTTGTAGTAGACCACCAGGTTCGAGACGTCGCGGGGCAGGACGTAGAGCTTGCCGTCCCACTCGAACGCCTTGAGGATGCCCTGGTAGTACATCCCGGTGTCGAACTGGTCGCGCTGGATGAAGGGCTCGAGCGGAACGAGCAGGCCCTTGGCGGCGAAGGCGGGGAAGTTGATGTTGTTGATGAAGATCAGGTCGGGGGCCTTACCCGCTGCGAACATCGCCGAGAGCTTGGTCCAATAGTCCCGCGACGGGATGTGGAGGAGCTTGACCTCGATGTCCGGGTTCTTTTCCATGAAGGCCTTGAAGGCCTGGTTGTAGAGCTCGATCTCGGCCTGGCTGCCCCAGCTCGCGACGGTCACGGTGGTCTTCGCCAGCGCCGGGGCAAGGAGCAGGACCAAGAGGAGCCCAAGCCACTTCCTTCCCTTCATTTCACACCTCCCTTTCCATACCCGATGGGATACGGACCCACCGGAACCGGCAGTTTCCCCGCCGGGGTGAACGCCCCGGCGAGGGCCTCCAACGCGGCCCGAAGCTGGACCGCGCGAAAGCCGTAGGTGGCGAGGTAGCCCTCGGGTTCGGGGTCGAGGTAGACGAGGTCGTCGGGGTTGCCGAGGGCGACGACGTAGATGGGCTTTTCGAGCGCTTTGAGGGCTTCGTAGAGCCAGATCTGCTCCTCGGGAAGCGCGCCCAGCCAGTGGTAGGTGCCGAGCACGATGCGGTCGAACCGCCGGGCGCGCTTTAGGGTCTCCTCGATCTCGGAGCCAGTGGGGCGCTCGGAGACCACCTGGTAGTGGGCGCCGGGGAGATACTTGGGGGCGAGCTCGGCGAGCGAGGGTTCCTCCCCGTAGCGGGGGCGGAGCTTGGGCGCCACCACCAGGGTCCCCTCGCCGGAGATGGGGAGCTCGCCCTTGATCCAGGTGATCCCGGCCCGGGCGGCCTCCAGGGCGAGGGCCTCGAGCCTTTCCCAGTCCGGCTCGGGGCAGGGGGCCTTCGCCCTTTTCCTGAGCTCCGCGAGCCGGGCTCGGGTCTCGGCTAGGCGGGACGCGGGAATGGTGCCGTCTTCGAGCGCTTTTTGGAGGGCCGCGTGGATCCTTCGGGCGGCCTCGGGGTCCCGCCCCGCGAGCACCAGGTCGGCGCCCGCCAGCACCGCCCGGACGGCGGCCTCTCCCTCGCCGTAGCGATCCCGGATCGCCCGCATGCTCATGTCGTCGGTGACAATCGCGCCCCGAAAGCCCATTTGCTCGCGGAGGAGGCCGGTGAGGATCTTCTTCGAGAGGGTGGCGGGGTATTTGGGGTCGAGGTCCTCGTAGAGGATGTGGGCGGTCATGACGAGCGGCACCCCGGCCTTCACCGCGGCGGCGAAGGGGGGCAGGTGCTTGGCTTCGATCTCGGGCAGGGTGCCTTTCTTGTAGACCGGGAGCCCGAGGTGGCTATCCACCGCGGTGTCGCCGTGGCCCGGGAAGTGCTTGGCGGTGGCGAGGACGCCCGCCTCCTTTAGCCCCTCGAGGAAGGCGAGGCCGTGGCGGACGACGATCTCGGGGGTGGCGCCGAAGCTCCGGATCCCGATGATTGGGTTCTTGGGGTTGGTGTTCACGTCGAGCACCGGGGCGAAGTCGGCGTCGGCGCCGGCGTAGCAGACCTCCTGGCCGATCCCCCGGGCCACCCGGCGGGTGAGCGCGGGGTCGTCCGCCGCCCCCAGCGTCATCGCGCTCGGGAAGCGGGGCACCCCGGGGGGGCGGAAGGAGTTGAAGGGTCCGCCCTCCTGGTCGACGAAGACGAGGAGGTCGGGGTAGCGGGCCTTGAGCGCGTGGATCGGCCCGGGCCCCTTTTCGAAGTTCGAGGCAAAGAGCAGGACCCCGGCGGGTTTGAGTTCCTCGATCAGAGCGTAGGGGACCTCGGGGCCGGGCCAGGAGAGGACGAGGAAATCGCCCGCTCCCGCTTTGGCGAGTCCCAGCGCGAGTGCCAAGAAAAGCCACCTCCTCACTTGAGCGCCTCCCGGAGCCTTCCGCCGGCTGCTTGTAGGCGCGCCCGCGCCTCCTCGGGGGAAAGGCCGCGGGCGACGAGCACGGCGGTCTTGACCTCGAAGCCCGCGCGTTCCAGGGCCTTTTTCGCCTCCGCTTCGTCCACCCCGGCGATCTCGGCGACGATCGCCGCCGCCCGCCGGCGGAGCTTTTCGTTGGTGGGCACCACCCCCACCATCAGGTTGTCGTGGACCCCGCCGAGCAGGGTCATGACCAGGGTGGAAAAGAGGTTTAGGGCCACCTTCTGGGCGGTGCCCGCCGCCAGGCGGGTGCTCCCGGCGATGACCTCGGGGCCGGTGTCGAGGAGGATGGGGTGTTCGGCGAGCGCGAGGAGCGGCGAGCCCAGGTTGTGGGCGATGCCTAGGGTGAGCGCGCCCTTTTCCTTGGCCGCGCTCACCGCGCCGAGGACGAAGGGGGTGCGCCCGCTCGCGCTCACGCCCACGAGCACGTCGCTCGGTTCCAGGCGGGCGCCGGCGGCGCGACCCGCGGCCTCGTCGTCCTCGGCCTCCTCCACCGCCTCGAAGGCGGCCCGCTCGCCTCCGGCGAGGAAGACGAGGGTGCGCTCCTTGGGCCAACCGAAGGTGGGGAAGAGCTCCACCGCGTCGAGCAGCGCGAGCCGGCCCGAGGTGCCGGCGCCGGCGTAGGCCAGCCGGCCGCCGTTTGAGAGCCGGTCCCGGGCGGCGAGGGCGGCGGCCTCGAGGGCCGGGAGGGCGGCCCGCACCGCCGCCAGGGCGGAGAACTGGCGCTCGAGCAGGGCCTCGAGGATCTCCCGGGGAGGCCAGGCGTCGAGCCCTTGGTAGCGGGGACTTTTCGCCTCGGTCCTCATGACGCCTCCGCCAGGATCGCGTTCGCCACCCGGGGTCTGAGCCAGAGAAGGGCGTTTTCCCGGTGGCGGGTGGGGTGGACGCGGTTGGTGAGGAGCACCCAGCCCACCCCGCGTTCGGGGTCGAGCCAGGCGCCGGTACCGGTGAAGCCGGTGTGGCCGAGGGCCGAGGGGCTCGCGAGCGAGCCCCCGGACCAGCCGGGGTGGCGCCGGCTCCAGCCGAGGGCCCGCTCCTCGGTGTGGGGGCGGGCCATCTCGGCGAGGGCGGCGGGGGAGAGCCAGGTTCCCTTGAGGATCGCCTCGAGCTGGTCGAGTACGGCGCCCGCGGTGCCGAAAAGCCCCGCGTGCCCGGCGGCGCCGCCCAGGGCGTGGGCGTTTTCGTCGTGGACCTCGCCCCTTAGGATCCGGCCCCGCCAGGGGCAGCGCTCGGTGGGGGCGGTGGCTTCGGGCGGCGGGGCCCAGGTGAGGCCTTCGGGCAGGGCGAACTCGGCGAGCGGTTTGCCCCGCACGCGCTCGAGGAGAAGCCCGAGCAGCACGTAGCCGATGTCAGAGTAGACCGGCTCCCCGAGCGGCCAGGGCTCCTGGAGCACCCGGGCCTTCAGCCTTTCCCCCTCGCCCCACGTGTAAAGCGGCGCCCAGGCGGGGAGGCCGGCGGTGTGGGTGAGGAGCTCGCGGAGGGTCTTCTTCGCGAAGTTCGGCTCGGGCTGCAGCCAGGCGGCCTCGGGGAGGTGCCGCTTGAGGGGGTCGTCGAGGTCGAGAAGGCCCTCTTCGGCAGCCTTCAGCACCTCGCGCACGGTGAAGAGCACCTTGGTGAGGCTCGCGAGGTCGTAGTAGGCGTCTTCGCGGGCGGGCTCTGGGTCGGGCAGGAGCGCGAGCTTGCCCACCGCCACCACCTCGCGGCGCCCTTCAAGGGTGACCGCGCCGAGCACCGCGCCGGGAAGGAGTCCCTCCTGGACCGCCTCGGTGAGCAACCCGCGAGCCCTTTCCAGCATCTGGGCGGAGTATACCCCTCGGGTGGAAAAGTGGCAACCAACTGGTACGGGGGTGGTATAGTTTCTACGTGGGCTTTCTAGGCATCGCGCTCGACCCCGAGGCGCCGACGCCGCTCTACCTCCAGCTCAAGGCGGCGCTCGAGGAGCGGATCCGAACCGGCGCCCTGAGCCCGGGGCAGGCCCTGCCCTCGGAGCGGCGGCTCGCCGAGATGCTCGGGGTCTCCCGGCTCACCGTGCGCCGGGCGCTCGATGAGCTGGTGGCCGGGGGGGTGCTCACCCGCCGGCAGGGTTCGGGGACCTACGTGACCCCCCGGGTGGAGCAGCCGCTCTCGGTGCTCTCGGGCTTCTCCGAGGACATGCGGGCGCGGGGGATGGTCCCGGGCTCGCGCTGGGTGAAGCGGGAGCGGGGGCAGGCGAGCCCCACCGAGGCGATGACCCTCTCGCTCGCCCCCGGCGAGCCGGTGGTGCGCCTCTTGCGGGTGCGCACCGCCGACGGCCGGCCGATGGCGGTGGAGCACGCGGTGATCCCGGCCCGGTTCCTGCCCGATCCGGGGGCGGTGGGGGAGTCGCTTTACGCCACCCTGAAGGAGCGGGGGCTCGCGCCGGCGCGGGCGCTCGAGCGCATCCGCGCGGTCGCCGCCACCGAGCGGGTGGCCGAGCTCTTGGGGGTGGAGGTGGGCACCCCGGTGCTCTACATCGAGCGGGTCTCTTACCTTTCCGACGGCACGCCCCTTGAGTTCACCCGCTCCCACTACCGGGGCGACCGCTACGACTTCGTCGCCGAGCTGAGGAGCCAGTAGGGTGCGCGTCCTCGGTTTGATGAGCGGCACCAGCGCCGACGGGGTGGACCTGGTCCGGGTCTCCTTCGGCGGCCGCCCGCCGGAGGTGAGCTGGCAGTTCCTCGACCACCGCTACCGCCCCTACCCCCCCGAGCTAAGGCGCCGGGTGCGCGCGGCGATGCGGGGCGAGGGCGGGGCCCGGGAGCTCGCCCTCTTGCACCACGACCTCGGCCGCTTTTATGCCGAGGCCGCCCAGGGCCTCGAGGCCGACCTCGCGGTGGTCTCGGGCCAGACCGTGTGGCACGAGCCGCCCCGGGCGACGTTGCAGCTCGGGGAGGCCGCCTATCTGGCCGAGGCGCTAAAGGTTCCGGTGGTCGCCGACCTTCGCCCCTCGGACCTCGCCGCCGGCGGCGAGGGGGCGCCGCTCGTCCCTTACCCCGACCTCTTGCTCTTCGGCGAGGAGGGGGTGCGGCGGGCGATCTTGAATATCGGTGGCATCGCCAACGTCACCTACTTGCCGGGGCGGGACGCGGCGGGGGTGATCGCCTTCGACACCGGGCCCGGCAACGCCCTCATCGACGAGGCGGCGGAGCGGCTCGGCCTGGCCATGGACGAGGACGGCAGGCTCGCCCGGGAGGGGCAGGTTTTTGCCTCCCAGGTGGCCTACTGGCTTGCCCACCCCTACTT
>WFXV01000103.1 GCA_015490435.1 Thermaceae bacterium | reverse complement strand
GCCCCGCCCGGCCGCTCTCTTTTAGCCCGCCGCCGAGGGGCTCGCCGGCGGGCTAAAAGAGAGCGGCCGGGCGGTGCTCTTCGGCGAGCGGACCGCCGGCAACACCGAGGCGCTCGTCCCCTACTGCTTCCCCGAGGGGGCGGTGGCGCTGGTGGCGGCGGGGGTGCTCGCGCCGATTCGGGGCCCGACCTGGGAGGGCCGAGGGGTCGAGCCCGACTACCCCACCGATCCCGACCAGGCGCTTAGCGAGGCGATTCGCTACCTGAAAGACGCCAGGCGATGAAGGGGGAGAGGAGCCCTATCAGGTAGCCGACGAAAAAGCCCTCCGGGCTCGCCGCCCGTTTTTTTAAGAGCCAGGGGGCGAAGAGCTCGATCGCCCCGATCCCGGCGGCGAGCACCACCATGAGGGGCACCACCCGGGGCCGGCCGTTATAGAGCAGGGTGCCGGCGCCGAGCATCAGCCCGACTGAAAAGGCCGCGCCCTCGCGGTGGTTGTTCAGGATCCCCCAGTAGACGAAGAGCAAGACTCCGGCCCAGACCAGCATGCGGGCGAGCCACGCGGGCCTCATTGCTTCCTCCGGGCGAAAAGGAGCAGGATCAACTCCGCCAGGGTCAGCCCCACCCCGCCCCAGCCCACCTGGAGCTCGCCGGCGGCGAAGCCTACGGGAATGCTGAAAAGCCCCACGGCGAGGAAGTAGGGGGCGTAGCGGGGGTTGACCGTGAGCCCGAGGAGGAAGGCGACCCCGAACCCGGCCACCGCCGGGGGGAGGCTTGCGCCCACCGCGAGCACCAGATAGAGGAGGAGCAGGGTGATCGCGAGGCCCAGGAAGTAGGCCCCGGGAAAGGGCTCCTTGACGCGCTTCGTTTCCATCCCCTGGAGCTTACAAGAGGCCGGCGGCGGCTGCCACCGCTTCGACCTCGGCGGGGACCGGCTCGGGGAGCTTCACCTCGCGCTCGGCGGTGCCTGGGTCCTTGAGCCCGTGGCCGGTGAGGGTAAGGACGACCCGGCTCCCCTCGGGGATCCGGCCGGATTTGAGCCAGCGCCACACCCCGGCGAGGCTGGCGGCGCTCGCGGGCTCGACGAAGAGCCCCTCCTCGCTCGCCAGGTAGCGCCAGGCGGCGAGGATCTCGTCGTCGGACACCGCCTCGATCGCGCCGCCGGACTCGTCCCGGGCGGCGAGCGCCCGCTTCCAGCTCGCGGGGTTGCCGATCCGGATCGCGGTGGCCACAGTCTCGGGCTTTTCCACCGGGTGGCCCTTTACGATCGGGGCCGCCCCTTCGGCCTGGAAGCCGAGCATTCGGGGGGCCTGGGTGACCCTTCCCTCGGCGAGGAGCTCGCGGTAGCCCTTCCAGTGGGCGGTGATGTTGCCGGCGTTGCCCACCGGCAGGGCGTGGAAGTCCGGGGGGCCGCCGAGGTCCTCGACCACCTCGAAGGCGATCGTCTTCTGCCCCTCGAGGCGGTAGGGGTTGATCGAGTTGACCAGCGCGACGGGGTAGCGCTCGGTGAGGGCGCGAACGATGCCGAGGGCGGCGTCGAAGTTGCCCTCGATCTGGATGATCCGGGCGCCGTGGACCAGGGTCTGGGCGAGCTTGCCGAGGGCGACGTAGCCCGCCGGCAGCACCACGATCGCCTTGATCCCGGCCCGGGCGGCGTAGGCGGCGGCCGAGGCCGAGGTGTTTCCGGTGCTGGCGGCGGCGACCGCCTGTGCCCCTTCCTCCACCGCCTTGGAGACCGCGAGGGTCATGCCCCGGTCCTTGAAGGAGGCGGTGGGGTTCAACCCCTCGTACTTGGCGAAGAGCTGGACACCCCGCTCCCGGGCCTCGGGCGGCCCTTTCAGGGGAACGAGCGGGGTGCTGCCCTCGAGCAGCGAGACCACCGGGGTCTTCTCGGTGACCGGAAGACGGTCGCGGTAGCGCTCGATCAGCGGGCGGCGGAGCAAGCTAGACCTCCTCGAGCTCGAGGAAGGGCCCGGCGGGCGCGGGCACCGGCGCGGGCGCCGGGCTGTGGCCGGGGTAGCCCTCGATCAGCCGGAAGAGGTCGGCGAGCACCGCGCCGGCGGTGGCGAGCCCTCCGGCGCCGGGCCCGGTGAGCACCACCTCGCCCACCGCGTCGCCCCGGAAGAAGATCGCGTTTTGCACCCCCGGGGTAGCGAGGGGGTGGCCCTTGGGCACCTTGACCGGACGCACCTTGGCGCGCCAGCGCCCCTCCTCGCCGTAGAGGCTCGCCACCAGGCGGATGGGCGTGCCGCGGTCGGCGGCCTGCATCACCTCGTCGGCCTTCAGGTGGGTGATGCCCTTGGTGTTCGCCCGCACCTCCTCCCAGGGAAACTCGGGATCGGCGATGAGGCGGGCGAGGACGGTGAGCTTGTGGGCGGCGTCGATCCCGGCCACGTCGAAGAGGGGATCGGCCTCGGCGTAGCCCTTTTCCTGGGCCTCGGCCAGGGCCTCGCCGAAGCTGTGGCCGGCCTCCATGCGGGAGAGAATGTAGCTGGTGGTGCCGTTTAGGACGCCGTGGAGCTCGAGGGGGTAGTTGCCCCGGAGGCTCCCCGCCATCACCTCGACCGCCGGGCTTCCCCCCATCACCGCGGCCTCGTAGTAGAGCATGCCGTCCTCGGCGTAGGGCTTGAGGTCGTCCCAGGCCTCGGCGAGCAGCGCCTTGTTGGCGGTGATCACCGGGATGCCCTCGCCGAGGGCGTAGTCCACGAGCTCGAGGGCCCGGCCCGTGCCCCCCATGAGCTCCACCACCACCTCGGCGTCCCGGAGCACCGCCTCGGCGTCGGTGGTGAGCAGGTTTTTGGGCACCCATTCCGGGCGTTCGCGCTCGGGGTTTCGCACCAGGATGCCGGTGAGGTTGACGGTGGTCGCCAGCGCCTCGAAGCGATCCTCCCGCTCTGAGAGGAGCTTCAAGAACTGGGTACCCACCGTCCCCGCGCCCAGAAGGGCGACATTCAGCCGTTCCATGGCTGGGATTATACGCGCCCGCGGGGCTTCTCGGACTCGACGAAAGGGGGCTTGCGTGCTAAAATAACCTATGCCCAAGGGGTTAAACCCCGCTTGGGCCCAAAACGTGGGGGCGAAGTTGGGTTCGACGGGGTACGACCGACGGTGTGGTTGCGGGCCGAGGTTGCGGGTGGCCTCGTAAAAAACCCGCAAACGGCATAAGTGCCGACACCAACTACGCTCTGGCGGCTTAATCCCCGCCACCGCCCTAGCCAGCCCCGCCGGAGGCTCGGCTAGCGGCGGACCCAAATCCGGCTCGGGCGGCGCGACGCCTCCTAAGCGCCGCCGACACCCCTAGGAGGCTTGGCCGGGGACGCCTGTCCGTGGGCTAAGCCCCGGCGACACCCAAAACACGGGCTACGCCCGTAGACGCCCACCGAAGGGTGCCTCGGACGCGGGTTCGAGTCCCGCCGCCTCCACCAGAGTTGGCCCGGCTCCGGCCGGGCCTTTTTTCGTCGGGACGTTTTCCCACGCGCCCTTCCCCCAAAATGGGGCCATGGAACCCTCGGGCAAGAAGATCGGGCTTTGGGAGGCGGTGGCGCTCGCGGTGGGGACGATGATCGGCGCCAGCATCTTCACCATGCTGGGGCTCGGGGCCAAGATCGCCGGCCACAACCTGCCGCTCGCCTTCGTGCTCTCGGGGCTCCTCGCCCTCTTCGTCGCCTACTCCTACGCCAACCTCGGCGCAAGGATCGTCTCCAACGCCGGTCCCATCGAGTTCATCGTCCGGGGGATCGGGGACGGGG
>WFXV01000102.1 GCA_015490435.1 Thermaceae bacterium | reverse complement strand
TTCGTCGAGGACCCGAGCCGGATCCTGAGGGGGCTTCGGCTCGCCGCCCGGCTCGGCTTTACCCTGGGCCCCGAGGCCGAGGCCCAGATCGAGGCCGCGCTCAAGCCCGAGGTTCTACAGACCGCTTCGAAGAGCCGGCTCAAGGACGAGCTGCTCCTCGCCCTAGAGGAGCCCTCGCCCCAAAAGGCCCTTACCCTTTTCGATCGCTTCGGCGTCTTGGAGAAGCTCTTCGGCCTGAAGCCCGATGCCGCCTTCTGGCAGGCGCTCCGGCGGCTCGAGGCCGGCCGCCCCGAGACCCTGGCCCCGCCCGAGGCCTACCTCTACCTGCTCGCGGCCGCCGCCCCCGACCCCGGCGCCTTCGTCCGGACCTTCGGCCTCCCCAAGGTCTACGCCGAGGGTGCCCGGCGGCTTCGCGAGCCCCCGGACGACCCCGAGCGGGTGCGGGAGCTCGGCGAGCCCTTCGTCTGGGCCTTCCTCGCCATGCACCCCGAGCGCGAGGGCTGGCTTGCCCGAAGGTCGCGCCGCCTCCGGGGCCGCGACCTGATCGAGCTCGGCATGAAGCCGGGGCCGGCGGTGGGGAAGATCCTCCGGGAGGTGGCCGCCGCCCGCGAGCGGGGCGAGGTCCAGAGCTTCGAGGAAGAACTCATGCTGGCCCGTAAACTGATGGAAGCTTATGGGTCTTCTTAGCTACCTCGCCCAGCCCTTGCTCTTCTTCGTGGCCTTCGCGGCCGCCGCCTTCGGCCTGGTGGCCCACAACCTGGCCCAGGCCTGGCTCGCCGACCGCTACGGCGACCCGAACCCCCGCCGCTACGGGTTTTTGACCCTGGAGCCCAGGGTGCACCTCGACCCCATCGGGCTGCTCTTGCTCCTTTTGCTCGGCTTCGGCTGGCCGCGCTTCGTGCCCTTCCGGCTTTACGGCAAGAAGGAGGCGCTCGTGGCCCTCGCGGGGCCGGTGGGGTTTTTGCTCGCCTCCTTCGTCTACCTCTTCCTCGCCCGGCTCTTGCCCCACGGCATGGGGCTCTTGCCGGTGGCGCAGGGGCTCGAGCTCGCCGGCTTCTTGATGATCGGCCACGCGGTCGTCTACCTCTTTCCCGTGCCGCCCCTGGACGGCGCCCGGGTGGCCCGGGCCCTCGGCGGTCCCGAGGTGCGGCGCCTGCTCGCCCAGATCGAGTCTTGGGGACCGGTGGGCTTCATCCTGATCTTCCTGGTGCTCTCCTACACCGGCGTGCTGGGCGCACTCGAGCGCGGGGTCTACGGCTTCTTCCTCCGCATCTTTTCGGTCTTGGGGCTTTGAGATGCTGATCCAGCTTTTGTCCGAGGACCCGCTCGCCTTCTTCCTGATCGCGATCGCCCTCGTCTTCGCCCTGGTGCTCCACGAGCTCGGGCACGCGGCGGCGGCGCTCTACTTCGGCGACGACACTGCCAAGAGGATGGGCCGGCTCACCCTGAATCCGCTTTCCCACCTCGACCCCCTGGGCACGTTGCTTTTGCTCTTCGTCGGGTTCGGCTGGGCGAAGCCGGTGCCGATCAACCCCTTAAGGTTTCGTAACTACCGCCTCGGGCTCTTCGTGGTCTCGATCGCGGGGATCGTGGTCAACCTGATCCTGGCGGTGCTCGCGATGTTCGCCTTGAAGGCGCTTTTCGCCTACGACCCCCGGGCGGTGATGGCCGCCTTCCAGGGGGCGAACACGCTCATCGGGTCGCTCGCGCTCGCGGTCTACTACTTCTCTTCCCTGAACCTGGTGCTCGCGGTCTTCAACCTGCTCCCGATCCCGCCCCTGGATGGCTCGAAGATCCTGCAGTCGCTTTTGCCGCTACGCTTTCACCGCTTTCTCTGGGAGCTCGAGCGCTATAGCTGGCTGAGCTTCCTCCTCATCGTCACCGTGCTCCGGGAGCCGATCCACCAGATCATCGCCTACACCCAGCGGGCCTTTCTCTCGCTCTTTTTCTGAGTAGAATCGGCCCGATGCAGGCGCACGCGATCGCCGAAGCGGTGAACCAGGGCCGGCTCGACCCCGAAGCACTCATCCGCGAGACCCTCGCCCGGATCGAGCGGGAGGACGCGAAGTACCACGCGTTCCTGCGGCTGAACCCGAACGCCCCCGCGGAGGCCCGGCGGGTGGCCGAGCGGGTGCGCGCGGGCGAACGGCTGCCCCTCGCCGGGGTGCCGCTCGCGGTCAAGGACAACCTCGCCACCAAGGGCCTCGTCACCACCGCCGGCTCCCGGATCCTGGAAAACTTCGTCCCCCCCTACACCGCCACCGCGGTCCGGAAGCTCTGCGAGGCCGGGGCGGTGG
>WFXV01000101.1 GCA_015490435.1 Thermaceae bacterium | reverse complement strand
GGGCCCCAGACCGCGTGGGAGCCGAAGAGCCGGACCTCCCCCTCCGGCGCCTCGAAGAGGAGGACCCGGAGCTCAAGGGCAAAGGCCAGCGAAAAGAGCCAGAGCAGAACGACGGGCCCACGCATCATCCGTCCAGCTGGGCCAAAAGACCGTCGGGGTCCCGCACGATGACCTTGCGGTAGCCGAGCTCGACGAGCTCGGCGAGGGCCAGCTCCCCTAGGATCTTGGTCACGGTCTCGCGGGTGGAACCGATCAGGTGGGCGAGGTCCCGGTGGGAGAGGGCGACCTCGAGCCCCCGCTCTCCCTCCCGCATCAGGTTGAGGAGCATCCGAACCAGCCGGGGGCGGACCTCCTGGTAGCGGAGCTCCTTCATCCGGGCCTCGAGCCGCCCGATCCGCTCGGCGAGCAGCCGCACCAAGAGCCCCGCGACCTCGGGCTCGCGGGTGGCGAGCTCCAAAAGCGGCCGCCCCGGGGCGACGAAAAGCGCGCCCGGACTCATCACCTCGGCGTAGGCGCCGTAGGCGGCGTCCCCGGTGAGCGCAGCCTCGCCGAAGAGCTCCCCCGGCCCCACCACTGCCAGGGTGATCTCGCCCTCCTCCTCGTCGAGCCCGTAGAGCCGGACCCAGCCGTCCTCAAGGTAGAAGACGTGCTCGGCGGGGTCGTCGGGGCGGAAGAGCACCCGCCCGCGGCGGGCGCGCCGGGGCTGGAAGAGCTCGCGCACCGCCTCCCGCGCGGGACCTGAGAGGCCCTCGAACACCCGGGGGGCCATGTCCTAAAGTCTACCCCCCGGCGACGAGCCAGTCGGGTTTTTCCGGCGGCGACACGAGCCCCGCCGCCTCCATCCGGGCAAAAAGCGCCCGGGCCGCCCGCACCCCCTCCTCGCCGAGGTCCTCGCTGAAGGCGTTCACGTAGGTCTCGACGTGGGCCCAGATCACCTCCTCGCGGAGCTCCTGGGCGTGGGCCTTGAGGTAGGGGAATGCCTCCTCGCGGTGGGCCCAGGCGTAGCGGATGCTTTCCCGCACCGCCCGGGCAAGCTCCCGGGCGAGCTCCTCGCCCAGGTCCCTCCGCACCGCGATCAGCCCGAGCGGCAACGGGAGCCCGGTCTCCCCCTCCCACCACGCGCCGAGGTCGAGCAGTTTCGTAAGCCCGTACTCGGGGTAGACGAAGCGGGACTCGTGGATGATCAGGCCGAGGTCCACATCCCCCCTCGCCACCGCCGGCATGATCTCGCTGTAGACCATGGGTACCGGGGTGAAGGGGCGCTCCCCCATGAACATGCGAAAGAGCGCGTAGGCGGTGGTGGCCTCGCCGGGGTGGGCAACCCGCGCCCCCTCCAGGGGCCGGTCCTCCCGGGCCACCACCAGCGGCCCCACCCCGCGGCCGAGGGCGCCGCCAGAGGGCAGCGCGCGGTAGCGGTCCCGCACCCGGGCGAAGGCGGCGTAGCTCATCTTGGTGACGGGCAGCCGCCCCTCCCCGGCCCAGGCGTTCAGGGTCTCGACGTCGGCGTAGACCGGCTCGATCGGTTCGGGAAAGGGCACCTTCCCGTGCACCAGCGCGTAGAAGATGAAGGTGTCGTTGGGACAGGGGGAAAAACCCAGCTTCATACCGCGAGGGTACCGGATAGAAAGACCCGGGCGACGGTCTCGGCCGGCGGGATCTCGGCCGCCTCGTCGAAGAAGTCCCGGGCGATGGCGGAAAAGATCAGGCTCAGGAAGAACTCGGCGAGGAGCACGGCGTCCCCCTCCCGGGCCTCGCCGCGGGCCTGGGCGGCCTCGATCCGGCGGGACACCGAACCCACGAGCGCCCGCTTTTGGGCCTTGAACTCGGGGTCCCGGAGCAGCTCGGGGAGCCCGGTGGCGGTGTAGAGCACCCTGAAGAACCCCTGGTTCTCCTGCCGAAAGCGAAGCCCCGCCTCGGCCAGGCGGTGGATCGTCTCGGCGTAGGGCCCCGCCGGGATCGCCTCGAAGCGCTCGGTGAGCTCGGCGGTCTTCCAGGAAAGGAGCGCCTTCAGGATCGCCTCCTTGTCCTTGAAGTAGCGGTAGAGGGCGACCCGGGAAAGGAGCGCCCGCTCGGCGATCTCCTCCATGGTGGCCTTGGGGTAGCCCTTCTCCTCGAAGACCGCCATCGCCGCCTCGAGGATCTCGCGCACCCGGCGCTCCCTGCGTTGTTCCTTGAGCCCCGTCGCCACCGGTCTCAGTATGCCAAACTTTACATGGCGAAAAAAGAGTTGACATCATGTAAACGAACCGCGTAGGATGCGGACCGGAGTTATGGAACGCTTTAGCCGATTCGCGACCCGCGCTCCCTTCGCGGTCATCCTCGCCTTCCTGGCGGTGACCCTGCTCCTTGGAGCGGGCATTTCGCGCCTGGAGTACGACAACTCCCCCGAGTCCTTCGTGCCCCCCGACCTGCCGGCGAAGAAGCTCCTCGAGGAGGTGCGCGAAACCTTCGGGGCCGGCGACGTGGCGATCGCCGCCCTGGAGGGCGAGGTCTGGACCCCCGAGGCCCTCGCCGCCCTCAAGGACGCCACCCTTGCGGTGGCCGAGGTGCCCGGGGTGCTCCGGGTGACCAGCCTGGCGAACGCCAAACGCATGGAGGAGGTCGAGGGCGAGCTCTGGATCGAGGACCTGCTCCCCGAGGACCTGACCCCCGAGGCGATCCCGGCAATCCGCCGCTACGTCGAGTCCCACCCCCTCTACGCCGGCCGGCTGGTGAGCAAGGACGGCCGCTATGCCGCGGTGATCCTCGAGGTGGACGCCGGGGTGGACAACCTGGCCTTAAACCGCGGCATCGAGGCCGCCCTCAAGGCCCACTGGAAGGGCCCGGTGTACCTCTCGGGCACGCCCGCGCTCTCGGGCTACATCCTCGAGACCCTAAGGCGCGACTTGCTGGTCCAGATGATCCTCGCCGCCCTCCTGATCGCGGTCGTGCTCTTCTTCAACTTCCGGAGCACCCGGGGCGTGCTCTTGCCCTTGCTCACGGTCTCGGTGGCCCTGGTCTGGTCGCTCGGGCTCGGGGGCTGGCTCGGGTTCAAGCTGGGCTCGATCAGCTCCATCCTGCCGGTGGTGGTGCTCGCGGTGGGGAGCTCGTTCACCCTGCACGTTTTGAACCGCTTCTACCACGAGCTCGCCACCAGCAAGGACCGGGCGGAGGCGATCCTGCTCGCGGTGCGCGAGACCGGGCTCGGGGTGCTGGTGAGCGCCCTCGCCGCCGGCGCCGGCCTCGCCGCGCTCTATACCTCGAGCGTGCCCCAGATCAAGTTCTTCGGGGTGCTCGCCGCCTTCGGGGTGCTGGTCGCCTTCCTGGCGGCGAGCCTTTTAGCTCCGGCGGTGCTCGCCCTGCTCAAAAACCCCCGGAGACTCTTGGACCCCGAGCGGCCCGACCGGGTGAGCCGCGCGATGCAAAGGCTCGCTCCCGTGGTCGCCGCCAATCGCCACCGGGTGCTCGGCCTGGCGGCGGCTTTTCTCCTCGTCATGCTCCTTCTCGCCACCCGGGTCCAGGTCGAGACCAGCTTCCTCGCCTACTTCCCAAAAGACGCCCCGCCCCGGGTGGCCACCGAGCTCATCGACCGCGTCTTCGGCGGCACCGAGACGCTCCAGATCGTGGTCCAGGGGGATCTCAAGGACCCCGAGCTCCTCCGGGCCCTCTACGCCTTCGAGGAGCGGGCGAAGGCCATCCCCGAGGTGGGCTCGGCGGTCTCGATCGCCGACATCCTCCGGGAGATCCACAAGGCCCTCACCGGCCGCTACGGCCTGCCCGATACCCCCGAGGCGGTGGCCCAGGAGCTCCTCCTCTACCAGCTCTCCGGGGACCCCGAGACGCTGACCCAGTTCATCACCGAGGACGCGAGCGAGGCGCTCATCACGGTACAGATCCGCTCGCTGCCCTCGCGGGCGCTGGAAGCGCTCACCGAAAGGCTCCGGACCGAGGCAGAGGCGACGATCGCCCCCCACGCCGAGGCGGTGCGCTTCACCGGCACCACGGTGCTGATGCTCGAGGTCATGCGCCTCATCCTCCACGACCAGTACGTCTCGCTGGCGCTGGCCTTGGTGCTGGTGGCCTTCTTCAACGCCCTCCTCCTCGGCTCGGTCCGGGTGGGGCTGGTGAGCGTGATCCCGCTCGCCCTCACCATCGCGGGCCAGTTCGGGCTGATGGGGCTCTTCGGCTTCCCCCTGGATAGCGCCACCGCCCTGATCGCGGCCATCGCCATCGGGGTCGGCGACTACTCGGTGCACATCATCGTGCGCTACCTGGAGGAGCTAAGGAAGGGGCGCACCCCCGAGGCAGCCACCGAGACCAGCCTCTTCGTCTCGGGGCGGGCGGTTTTCTTCACAGCGCTCGCGATCGGCGGCGGGTTTATGGCCCTTCTCTTCTCCGGCTTCGCGCCGATCCGCACCTTCGCCGAGCTGATGGGGTTCACGGTGGGCGCCACCGCGCTCTTTGCGCTCACCGCGTTGCCCGCGGCGCTCCTGGTTTGGGTGCGCCGCTACCGAAAGGAGGCAGGGAATCATGCGTAGGTTTTGGGTTTGGGTCCTCTTGTTGGCCGCGCCGGCCCTGGCATTGAGCGGGGAAGAGGTGCTCAAGCGGGTCGAGGCGCGGCCCACGCCGAAGACCTTCCACGGCAAGATGGTGATGGAGCTCATCAACAAGCAAGGCAAGAAGCTCACCCGGGAGCTCGAGCTCTGGACCAAAAAAGAGGGCGACGTCGAGAAGATGCTGATCAAGTTCCTGGCGCCGCCCGACGTCCGGGGCACCGCCTTCCTCGCGATCCGAAAGGGCGATCGGGAGGAGATGAAGCTCTACCTCCCCGCCCTCAAGAAGGTGCGGCGCATCGCCGGCGGCCAGCGGAAGGGGAGCTTCATGGGCTCCGACTTCAGCTACGACGACATCGCGAAGCTCGGGAGCCTGAAAAGCGAGGACTACGAAAGCAAGCTCCTTCGCGAAGAGGGCGAGTTCTACGTGGTGGAGGCGACCCCGAAGCCGGGGGTGGAAAGCGCTTATGAGCGGCTCGTGATCTGGGTGAAAAAGCCCCACTTCGACGTGGTGAAGATCGAGTTCTACCAAAAGGGCGCGCTTTACAAGGTGATGACCCTCGGGGAGATCCAGACCTTCGAGGGCAAGTACCGCATCCCCACCCGGCTGGTGATGAATAACAAGAAGACCCGGCACAAGACCGTGCTCTTGCAAAAGGAGCTCGAGCTCGACCAGCCCATCCCCGACTCGGTCTTCACCGAGCGGTTCATGAAACGCTAGAAAGGGGGAACGTACGATGAAAAGGTACCTGGCGCTCGCCCTCCTATTCGGCCTCGTGCTGGCCCAGGAGGGCCCCACGATCACCGGGAACTTCTCCTTTGGCCTCGGGCTTCGCTATACCGACCTCGCGCTCGCCCAAAACGAGGCCCGCTGCACGCTCCGGCTCGAGACCGGCCTCGAGGACGCCGCCCTCGTCGCCGAGCTCGACGCCACCCCCAAAGGAATCGGCCTCGGCGAGGCCTACGCCGAGGTCTACCTAGGGGCCTTCGACCTCGCCGCCGGGCGCATCCTCGAAAACACCGGGCGGACCGACCTCTTCTCGCCGCTCGACGCCTTCAACCCGAGAGACCTCGCCCGGTGTTTTCGAGGATGCGCCCGGCGGCGAGGTCGAAGGCCCCTAGGTAGACCTCGGCGTAGGCCTCGCCGAGGCCGATTCCTTTGGGGGTGGCGTCGAGCTCGGC
>WFXV01000100.1 GCA_015490435.1 Thermaceae bacterium | reverse complement strand
CTTCCCCCCCGACGAATCCGCGATCGAGCCCGCGCTCAAACGCCTCAAGTTCGACGAGTACCTCTTTTTGGAGCTCCGGGTCATGATCCAGTTCGGCGAGAGCGCCCTCGTGGGCCACGTCTTCGAGATCAAAGAGGAGTGGCTCGACGCGTTTTTGAAAAGCCTCCCCTTCGAGCTCACCCGCGCCCAAAAACGCGTGGTGCGGGAGATCCTCGCCGACATGCAGTCCGACCGCCAGATGGCCCGGCTCCTCATGGGCGACGTGGGCTCGGGGAAGACCGTGGTGGCAGCGCTTGCCCTCTTCATCGCCGCCAAGAACGGCCTCCAGGGGGCGCTGATGGCCCCCACCGAGATCCTGGCCAAGCAGCACTTCGAAAACCTCACCCGCTACCTCGTCCCCTTGGGCGTCAGGGTCGAGCTCCTCGTGGGCTCGATGAAGGAAAGCGAGAAGGCGAGGGCCAAGGCCCGGATCGCCGCCGGCGAGGTGGACGTGGTGGTGGGCACCCACGCGCTGATCCAGGAAGGGGTGAAGTTCAAGGAGCTGGGCCTTGCGGTCATCGACGAGGAGCACCGCTTCGGCGTCCTCCAGCGCCGGGCCCTGCTCCAGGGGCGGCCCGACGTCCTCGTGATGACCGCGACCCCGATCCCCCGCTCGCTCGCCCTCACCCTCTACGGCGACCTGGAGACGAGCGTCCTCGACGAGCTTCCGCCCGGCCGCAAACCGGTCAAGACCAAGGTCCTTTCCCAAAAACACCGCCGCCAGGCCTACGCCTTCGCCCTGGAAGAGATCAAGAAGGGCCACCAGGTCTACGTAGTCGCCCCGATGATCGAGGAGTCGGCCTCGGAGCAGTTCGCCGAGGTCAAGGCCGCGACCCGGCTCAAGGACGAGGTGGCGGCGATGCTCCCCGGGGTGAGAATCGGCCTCCTCCACGGAAGGATGAGCCCGGCGGAAAAGGACGCCGTGATGGAGGCCTTCCGGAAGGGCGAGTTCGACCTCCTCGTTTCCACCACCGTGATCGAGGTGGGGGTGGACGTGCCGAACGCCACCCTCATGATCGTCGAGAACGCCGAGCGCTTCGGCCTCGCCCAGCTCCACCAGCTAAGGGGCCGGGTGGGCCGGGGAAGCGCCCCCGGGTACTGCATCCTGATCGCGGGCGAGGCCTCGAAGAAGACGCTGGCGCGCCTGAAGGTGCTCGAAGAGAGCAGCGACGGCTTCTACGTCGCCGAGATGGACCTGAAACTCCGGGGGCCCGGGGAGCTCAGGGGCACGCGGCAGTCGGGTATGCCGGAACTCAGGCTCGGGGAGCTCGCGAAGGACACCGAGATCATCGAGGCCGCCCGCCGCACGGCGAAGGAAATCCTGGAAAAAGACCCCACCCTCGACCTCCCCGAGCACGCCGAGCTAAAGGCCGAGCTCCGCCGCCGGAGCCGGGTGCTCGGACTCCGGGAGGTGATCTAGGCCCCTCTAAAATGAGGGCGTGCACCCCCGCTGCCTGCGGGAAAGGATCGAGCGGGCGCTCGGCCGGCGCCCGGTGGTGGTGCTCATAGGCGCTCGCCGGGTGGGCAAGACCGCCTTGGTTCGAAGGCTCGCCCGCCGGCGGGGCATGGGGTATCTCGACCTCGCCGAGCCCGAAACCCTGCGGGAGGCCAAGGCGGGGGCCGACCCCTTCCTCGAGGCGATCCGCCTCCCCGCCGCGCTGGACGGGGTGGAGCGCTTCCCCGGACTGCTCGCGGCGGTGGGCCGCCGGGTCGAAAAACTCCCCCCGGGCAGCCTCCTGCTCGCCGCCACCGGCGAGCCCCGGGGGCTTTCGCGCCTGGTGGGATCCTTTCCCGAGCAGGTCTCGGTCCTCACCCTCGACCCCCTCACCCAGGCCGAGCAAAGCGGCGCCTGCTTCGACCTCTTCGCCGCCCTGGAAAACCCTCCCGAGGGCCGGCCGCCGGCGAGCTGGGAGCGGGCCTTCGTGACCGGGGGAATGCCCGAGGTGGAAGGGCTTGGGAAAAAGGAGCGGGACACCTGGTGGCAAAGCTACCTCGCCACCCCCGAGGGCCGAGCGCGCCCGGCGGAAGCGGCCAAGGAAAGGCCGCTGCTTTCCCTCCTCGCCGAGGAGGGGCCCGCGCCCCTCAACAAGTCCGCCTGGGCCAAGCGCCTGGGCCACGGGCTGAACTGGATCAACCCCACGCTCGAGCGCCTCGAGGCCCGGGGCTGGGTGCGAAGGCTGCCCGCCTTTAGGTCCCCCGAGCTAGGGAAGCTCGCGCAACAGCCCCGGCTCTTGCTCTTCGACACCGGCCTGGTCGCCCACCTGGCGGGTACCCGCTACGCCGGCGAGCGGGAGCGGGCGTTTCGCACCTTCGTGCTCCTCGAGCTCCTCCGCCACGCCAACTTCGCCGGGCTCGCCCCTTACCACCTGCGGACCTACAAGGGGCGGGAGGTGGACCTGGTGCTCGAGCGCCCGGACGGCAGGCTCCTCGCCTTCGCGATCCGCGCGACCCCCGAGCCCGGGCCCACCGACCTCGGCGACCTGCTCTGGCTCCGCGCGCAGCTCGGCGAGCAGCTGGCCGGGGGCTACCTCCTGTACGCGGGGAGCGAGGTCCAGGAGATCGAAGGCTTCCGCGCCGTCCCCCTGAGGGTGCTATGGCCTTAGCCTACCTCCCCCACCCCGAGCTCCCCGTCTACGCCTCCCGGGATGCACTCCTAAAGGCGCGGGCCCTCCGCGACTACCTGCTCCGCCTCCGGCAGGGCCTCGCACGCGCCTTCGGCGGGGACTGGCCCCGGGTCACCCTCTACCTCCTGAACGAGGCCGACTGGCGCGCCCGGCTTTCCCTCCCCTATGGCTACCCCGCCGCCCGGGTGCGGGGGGAGCTTGCGGTCTTCGCGCCCAAGGACCTGCCCGAGCGGCTCCAGTTCCGGATCCTCGGCGCCTTCACCGAGGCCGGGGTGCGGCCGCCCGGGCCGCTCATCGAGCTCGTGGACCTCGCGAGCGGGCACGAGTACGCCCACGCGCTGGCGGTGGGGCGCGGCCTCCGGGCAGGCGCCCGCTGGGCCGACGAGCTGATCGCGAACGGCCTCTGGACCCTGGGGCTTCTTGAGGCCAACCCCGAAGCCCACGCCCGCCTTCGCCGGTGGGCCGAGGCCCTCGCCCGGCTCCCGCTCCCCCAC
>WFXV01000099.1 GCA_015490435.1 Thermaceae bacterium | reverse complement strand
GCGAAACCCCGCCCGCTCGGCCCCGTAGACGAGGCCGGCCCGAAGGAGCGGGGGAAGCCCGGGAAGGAGGAGCAGGACCAGGAGCAAAAGCGGCCAGAGCCGGCGCACGACCTACCAGCCTACCCCCCGCCGCGGTGGGATAGATTAGGCGGTATGAAGCGCCGGCTGGTGGCCCTGGTGAGCGGTCGGGTGCAGGGCGTGGGCTACCGCGCCTTCGCCCAGCGAAAAGCGCGGGAACTCGGTCTTACCGGCTACGCCGAGAACCTCCCGGACGGCCGGGTCGAGGTGGTCGCCGAGGGCGAGGAGGAAGACCTCAAGCTCTTCCTCACCTTCCTGAAGCGGGGCCCCCGGCTCGCCGAAGTCGAGGCAGTGGACGTCACCTGGTCCGAGCCGGTGGGGATGAAGGGGTTTCATGTCTACTGAGGTCCCGGTCCTCGACCAGGGCTTCGTCCGCCTGGTGGACGCGATGGGTTCGGACGCGGCGATCGTCCGCGCCGCCCGGGTCTCCTACGGCGAGGGCACGAAGACCGTCCGCGAGGACGCCGCTCTGATCGACTACCTGATGCGCCACCGTCACACCAGCCCCTTCGAGATGGTGGAGTTTGTCTTCCACGTCCGGGCCCCGATCTTCGTCGCCCGCCAGTGGTTCCGCCACCGCACCGCAAGCTATAATGAGATCTCCGGCCGCTACTCGGTTCTAAAGGAGCGCTTCTACCGCCCCGCCGCCTGGCGAAGCCAGGACGAGGTCAACAAGCAGGGCTCAAAAGGGGCCTACGAGGACCCCGAGGCCGATCGCCTTCTGGAAGAGGCCTACAAAAAGGCCTACGCCGCCTACCAAAGGCTCCTGGAAAAGGGCGTCGCCCGGGAGGAGGCCCGGATCGTGCTTCCGCTCGGGCTCTACACCGAGTTCTATTTCAAGCAAGACCTCCATAACCTCTTCCACTTCTTGAAGCTCCGCCTCGCCGAGGACGCCCAGTTCGAGATCCAGGAGTACGCAAAGGCGATCGCCGCCATCGTCAAGGAACGCGTCCCCCTCGCCTGGGCCGCCTTCGAGGAGCACGTCTTGCATGGCGCGAACCTCTCGAAAACGGAGCTTTCCGCCCTCGCCGAGCTCCTCGACCGAGAGGCCTACGCCGAGGCGCTAAGGGCGCGGGGGCTCAAAAAAAGCCGCGTCCGGGAAGCCCTCAAAAAGATCTGGGGTTAGCAAGCGAACCACCGCCGAAGCAGCCGCCTTCTCAAGGCGCGGGCGTGGGCCGGGAGGCAGGCGACGCGGAGAGTCCGACCGGGCCAGAGCCGCCCCCAAAGCAAAAGAGGGGGCTTTACGCCCGGCCCCGCCCGAGAAAAGACGGCGGGGCCGAACGAGAAAAGGACCCAGGCCAAAGCCTGGGTCCCAAAAGCGCCCTCACCGCGCGCACCCGCTTACTCCGTGCTCACCTCCTGGTCCTCCTGGGCCCTGAGCGGTACCAGCATCAAGAAGTGGCGCTCGGGGCGGGCGGCGAGCAGGGCGATCTGGTCGGCCCGCTCGTGGCGCTCGGCCTCCCTCAGCACCTCCTCGTAGCGGCCGAGGAGCTCCCGCACGTCCCGCACCCCCTCCTCGTCCAAGGGACGGAGCTCTACCTTTGCCCCCTTGGCGAGCCGCCGGCGGTAGGCGGCCTCGTCGAGCCCCATCTCGGGCCAGCGCCTGAGGTAGACCCTTCCCCCGGTCATCCCGCTCGCCATCCAGGGCCCGGGGTCCCCGAGCACCACCGCCCGCCCCCGGGTCATGTATTCGAAGGCGAAACCCTTGAGGTTGGCCCGGGCGCCGAGGTTCCCGAGCTCGTCGGCGAGCGGGCGCTCGGGCTCGCCGGCGAGCACCACGTCGGCCCCAGAGAGCCGGATACAGCAGCGGCTGTCGGCGTTGCCCTCGACGATGAAGAGCCCCCGGATGGCGCCGTAGGCGAAGGACTTGCCCACCGAGCCGTCCACGTAGACGCCGTAGGGGTTCTTGCCCTTCATGACGAAGACCTCGCCGCCGAAGGCGCTCTTCCCCACCCCGTCCTGGGCCCCGCCCTCGACCACGATGCGGATGGGGTCGAGGTTGAAGGCCCCGAGCCCGTTCCCGGCCACGCTGCCGGCGTCGAAGCGGAGCTCGATCTCGGCCTCGAACTTCTTGCCGGCGAGGCGGCGCCGGGCGAGCTCCCCGGCGAGGTGGGTGCCGAGCGCCCGGTCGGCCGAGCCCACCGGCCCCTCCTGGAAGACGAGCTCGCGCTCGCCCCGCTCGTAGGCGGCAAGCACCACCTGGGTGATCGAGCGGGTGAGCTCGTTGGTGGGCCGGCGGAGGACCCGGGCGCCGCGGTCGGTGCGCCACTCGGGCGGGCTCACCGGCTCGAAGAGGTAGTCGAGATCGAGGAGCTCGTGCCCAGCGACCTGCTCGAGCAGCTCGCTCCGGCCCACGAGCTCGGAGAGGCTCTTTACCCCTAGCCGGGCCACGTGCTTCCTGAGCTCCTCCCCCATCGCCCCGAAGAAGGTGACCAGGTGCTCCACCGCGGGGTCGAACCGCCGGGGCACGAAGCGCTTGAGTCCTAGCCGCCTCGCCTCCTCCTCGCTCTCGATCTGGGTGGCGATCCCCACGTGGCAGGTGTTGTACTGGCAGCCGCGGCAGATGGTGCAGCCGATCGCGACCATCGCCATGGTGCCGAACCCCACCCGGTCGGCGCCCAGGAGCACCATGCGGAGCGCGTCGTAGGCGGTTCTCAGACCCCCGTCGGCCCAGAGCTCGACCCGGTCGCGGAGCCCGGCCCGCACCAGCGCCCGGTGGGCCCGGCGCACCCCGAGCTCGACCGGCAGCCCGGCGTACTTGAGGGCGTGTTCGCGGGCGGCGCCGGTGCCCCCCTCAAAGCCCGAGAGGTTGATGATGTCGGCCCCGGCCTTCGCGATCCCGATGGCGATGGTGCCGATACCGGGGATCACCGGCACCTTGACCGAGATCTTGGCCTCGGGGTTGACCGTCTTGAGCTCTTCCACGAGCTGGGCCAGGTCCTCGATCGAGTAGAGGTCGTGGTTGTTCGAGGGGCTGATCAGGTCCACGCCGGGGACGGCGTTCCGGGCCGCGGCCACCTTCTCGGTGACCTTCTTGCCCGGGAGGTGGCCGCCCTCGCCGGGCTTTGCCCCCTGGCCGATCTTGATCTCGATCACCGCCGCTGAGTTCAGCATCAGCGCGTGGACCCCAAAGCGCCCGGAGGCCACCTGCTGTCCCCGCCAGCGGTTGTAGCGGCCGAGCAGGTCAGGGATCTCGCCGCCCTCGCCGTTCATCGCCAGCATGTTGAGCTCGCGGGCGGCCTCGACGTAGGCGCGGAAGGCGGTCTCCCCCTGGGAGCCGAAACTCATCGCGCTGATCACGAAGGGGAGCGAGTGGCCTCCGACCGAAAGATCCACCTCGGAGGGCTCGACCGGCGAGCGCTCGGGGAAGCGGACCTCGAGCAGGTGGCGGGCGGCCACCGGGGCCTCGCGCTCCAGGGCCCGCACCTTGGCCTCGTAGTCCTCGAAGGAGGCCTGGCCCATCGCCACCTGCTGGGCGGCCTTGTAAACCCGGGGGCTCATGCGGAACTCCCGGGGCGGGCGAACCTTCGCCGCTCCCAGGAAGTCGAGGCGGGAAAGCAGGGTGCGCTCGAGCTCACTAAACCCGTACCCCCGCCCCTCGGAGGCGAAGAAGGTGCGCACCCCGAAGCGCTCGGCGAGCTCGGGGGCGAGGCCGATGGCCGAGAAGATCCGGCCGTAGCCCCTGAGCTCGTGGATCCCCATCGTGCTCATCACCTTCTCGATGCCCTTCTTCAGGGCGTCGAGCAGGTTCAAAACCCCCGCCTCGCCGGCCACCGAAAGCGCCTCGGCTTGCATCAGCCAGGGCGCCACCGCGTCGGCCCCGAGCCCGAGGGCGAGCATCAGGTCGTGGAGGTTCCGGATCCCGCCCGAGCGGAGCAGGATCGAGGTCTGCCGCCGGAGGGCGACGCCCCGCTCGTCCCGGGCCTCGGCGAGCCGGCGCTCCACCTCGGCGAGGGCCAGGTGGATGTCGATCCAGACCCCGCCCTCGAAGGCCTCGCGGTCGTCGAGGACGAGGAGCTCCGCCCCCTCCCGGACCGCCCGCACGGCCTCGTCGCCGAGCCGCTTGAGCCCGGCGAGCAGCCCCTCCTCCACCGAGAACCGGGGGACGAGCACGGCGTGCGAAAAACGCTCGAGCAGCACGTCGGCGGTGAGCGTGCCCCGGCCGGCAGCGGCCTCGGCCGCGCCCGGGAAGGTGGGCTCGAGCACAATCGGCAGCAAGAGCTCCACCACCTTCCCGCCCCCGCTCGCATCAGGCAGCGCCCGCCGGCCAAGGAGGACCCGGGTCGAGAAGTGCTCGACCTCGCGCTCCCGGTCGAGGGCGGGGTTGGTCACCACCGCCACCGTCTCCTTGAAGAACTCGGCGAGGTTCGGCCGTTCGGGGTCGAGGGCGGCAAGCGGCGCGTCCCAGCCGAGGCTCCCCACCGGCTCCCGGCCGGTCTTGGCGAGCGCCGCCAAGTAGCGCCCGTCCCAGCGGTCCCAGCCAAACGCCCGCTTGAGCCCCATCGAAGGGGGCGCGTAGACCGCCGCCTCCTCGCCGGCGCCGCCAGTGAGCCCGGCCGGGCCCCCCGGCCCCTCGAGCCGAACCCGCACCCCCTCCACGAGGGCGTTTCGGCGGAGGGTGCGCTCGAGCACGAGCCGCTGGTACCGGTCGTAAGGCAGCACCTTGACCCCCTCGTCCTCGATCCGCACCCCGATCCGCTCGCCCGGGGCCAGCGGCCTCGGCTCCCTGACGAACTCCTCTGCGGTAAAGACCCCCCGCTCCGAGGAAAAGACGTACTCGTAAGGCGTCTCCACGAACCAAAGCGGCCTGAGCCCCATGGCGTCGGTGGCGAAGACCGCTTCCGAGGCGTAGCGGGTAACCAACGCCGCCGGTCCCTGGGCCAGGGGCCCAAACCGCTCGCGAAACCCCACGTAGAGGTCCTTGAGCGCCGGGGAGTAGCCGTGGATCTCGCCGAGGATCGGGGGAAAGACCAGGTCCATCGCCTCCGGCAGGCTGAGCCGGAAGCGGAAGATCAGCGTCTGCAGCATCCGGTTCAGGTCCTGGGAGTCGGACCCCCCGGAAAGCGGCACGCCGTAGGCGAGGAGCTCCCGCCGAAGCCGCTCGATGGTGTTGATCTCACCGTTATGGGCGAGCAGGCCAAAAGGCTGCACCTGCTCGAAGGTCGAGAGCGTATTGGTCGAGTAGCGGTTGTGGCCGAGGGTGATCCGCGAGCGGAAGTTGGGAAGCGCGAGCTCGGGGTAGTAGCGCTTCAAGATCTCCGCCGAGCCCCGCACCTTGTAGACCACCACGTGGGTAGAGAGCGAGACCACGTGGACCGGGTAGCGTTCCTCGAGCAAGAGCCCGAGCTCGAAGAGCCCGCCGTCGCCGCCCTCGGAGAGCCCCGCGATCTGCAGGAAGACGGGCTCCGTCCGCCGCCCCACCGGGCCCAAGACCCGCGGGTTCGTCTCCCCCCGCTGGTCGAAGAGCAGGCGCACCCCGTGCTTCGTGCCCTCGACCCGGATGAAATCGAGGATCTCGGGGATGCGCTCGGCCTGATCCCGGGGCACGAAGAGGTGGCCCACGAAGAACCGCGGGTTCATCGGAAGCTTGGGGTCGAGCCCGGCCCGGTCGAAGCGCTCGACCCAAAGCTCCCGGGGCAGGTCGGTCATCACCCCGGTGCCGTCGCCCTCGCCGAGGATGGCCCCGGCCCGGTGGGCCATCCGGTAGAGGGCGTCGATCGCCCGGAGCACGTTCCGGTGGCGCGGAACCCCGTCCTTCTCGATTACCGCGACGATACCGCAGGCGTCTCGTTCGAACTCGTGCATTTCACCTCCGGATTTTTCTGGGGGATACCGGCGACGACGGAAAGAAGATGCGGCCGTGTTGCGTAAATTATACAGGCCAACGAAAAACCGGTCAACGCCGGTGTGCGTTTTTGCTTGACACCGGAAAAAGCCGCCGACTAAGATACATTTCGTAATCTTGACTTCGTGGGGAGGTTGCTGTGGAAACGTTACGCGTGTCCGGTAAATCAAGGCCCAACTCCGTTGCGGGCGCGATCGCCGCGCTCCTTCGCTCCCAGGGCGAGGTCGAGGTGCAGGCCATCGGCCCGGCGGCGGTGAACCAGGCGGTGAAGGCCATCGCCATCGCCCGCGGTTACATCACCCCGGACAACCTCGACCTCTACGTCAAGCCGGCCTTCGTCAAGCTCGAGCTGGAGAACGAGGAGCGGACCGCGCTGCGCTTCACCATCAAGGCGCAGCCCCTGAACCCCTAAGGCGCGAACCGGAAACCGGCGCTCAGTCTTCCCATCTGGCCTGGGTTAGGCTTTGGGAAGCATGATGCTTTTCGGACCCTTCACCTGGCTGATCCTCTTGGTGTTCGTCGCCACCCTGCTGATCCAGGGGTGGCTGCAGAAGACCTACGCCACCTACAGCCGCGTGCCCAACCGGCGGGGGCTCTCCGGTGCCGAGACCGCCCGGATCGTGCTCGACTCGGAGGGGCTCACCCAGGTTCGGGTCGAGCCGGTCCCCGGGATGCTCACCGACCACTACGACCCCCTGAAGAAGGCGGTTCGGCTCTCCGAGCCCAACTACGCCTCGGCCAGCATCGCGGCGCTGGCGGTGGCCGCCCACGAAACCGGCCACGCCATCCAGGACGCCCGCCGCTACACCTGGCTGGTGGTGCGCCACCAGCTCCTGCCGGCGGCCCAGATCGGCTCGAACCTCGGCCCCTGGCTCTTCATCATCGGGCTGATGATCGGGGCGCTGGGGCTCGCGAAGCTCGGGCTCTACCTCTTTGGGGCCGCCGCCCTCTTCCAACTGGTCACCCTTCCGGTCGAGCTCGACGCCAGCCGGCGGGCGCTTAAAAAGCTCAAGGAGCTCAACCTGCTCTCCCCCGAGGAACTCCCCGGGGCCCGTAAGGTGCTCACCGCCGCCGCCTTCACCTACGTCGCCGCCCTGGCGATGAGCGTGGCCTACCTCCTGCAGTACGCGGCGATCCTCTCCACCGCGCGGGAGGAATGACAAAGCAAGAAAAGCCGCGCGAGGGCCCGCGGGCCCTCGCGCTTCGCGTACTCCTGCGGGTGGCCAAGGGGAAGTACCTCGAGCCCACCCTCGACCTCGCCCTGGAAAGAAGCGCGCTCGAAGGCCCCGACCGGGGGCTCGCCACCCAGCTCGCCTACGGCACCCTCCAGCGCCTTCTTTACCTGGACCACGCGCTCAAGCCCTGGCTCCGCGCCCCCGGGCGCCTGCCCGAGCCCGCCCGCTGGATCCTGCGCCTCGGCACCTTCGAAAAGCTTTTCTTGCGCACCCCCGACTACGCCACCGTGAGCCAGTGGGTGGAGCTCGCCAAGGCCGAGGCGCCCGGGCAGGCGAAGCTCGTAAACGCGGTGCTCCGCCGGGTGCGGGCGCGAAAAGCGCCGCCCTGGATCGAGGCCTCCATCCCTCGATTCCTTTATGAGCACTGGCGGCGCTTCTTCGGCGACGCGGACTTCGTCTTCCACTTCAACGAACCCCCGCCGCTTTGGGTCACCGCCTTTCCCGGGGCCGAGGAGGCGCTCGAGCGGGAGGGGGTGCCCTACGAAACGGGGCCGGTGCCCGGGAGCCTGAAGCTCATGGGCGGCCCCTTGCGGGCGCTTGCCGCCTACCGGTCGGGCCGGATCCAGCCGCAAAACCCCGCCTCGCTCTTTGCCGCCCAGCTGCTCGAAGTGCCCCCGGGGGCGCGGGTCCTCGACCTCGCGGGCGGCGCCGGGCTTAAGGCCGCCTGGCTCGCGTCCCAGGGCGCCCAGGTCACCAGCTACGACAAAAACCCAAGGCGCCAGGAGGCCGGGCGAAAAAACCTAGAGCGCCTCGGGATCGCGGTGGCGTTCAAGACCGCGGACCTCACCCGGCCGATTGCGGAGCGGGCCCCTTACGTGCTGCTCGACGCCCCCTGCACCGGCACCGGGACCTTCCGCCACCACCCCGAGCTCCGCTACCGCATCCAACCCGGGGACCCCGAGCAGATGGCCGCGCTCCAGCGCCGGCTCCTCGAAACCGCGGCCCGGGCCACCCTGCCCGGGGGGCGGCTCGTTTACGCCGTTTGCAGCCTCAC
>WFXV01000098.1 GCA_015490435.1 Thermaceae bacterium | reverse complement strand
CCGGCCTCGTGCGCGAGGCCCCGGAGACGCGGGTGGTGGCGGTGGGCGGGGACGGCACGGTGCACGAGGTCTTGAAGGGCCTGCGGCCCGATCAGGCCCTCGGGGTGGTGCCGGTGGGGAGCGGGAACGACTTCGCCCGGATGCTCGGGGTGCACCGGCTCGGCCCCGCCGAGGCGCTAAAGCGCGCCCTTTCCGCGCCCGCGCGCCGGGTGGACCTGGGGCTCGTGAACGGCGAGCCCTTCGGGGCTTCCTTGGGGCTCGGCTTCGACGCCGGGGTGGCCCGGCGGGCGCTCTCCGCCCCCCGGATCCTGGTGGGGATGCCCCGCTATCTCTACGGCATCCTCGCCGAGCTAAAGAACCTGGTCCTGCCCGAGCTCGAGCTCCTCGCCGAGGGCGAGCGGGTCTACGCCGGCCCCGCCCTTCTCCTCGCGGTGATGAACGGCCCCACCTACGGCGGCGGCTTCCCCATCGCCCCCATGGCCGACCCCGCCGACGGAAAACTCGAGGCGGTGGTAGCCGGCCGGTTTTCCCGGTTCGGGGTGCTCGGGATCCTGCCCCGGCTCCTCCTTGGGCGCCACCTCTCCCACCCCGAGGTGCGGCACTTCTCCGCCCCCGCCTTCGAGGTGCGCTTCGACCGGCCCACGCCCGCGCACGTCGATGGGGAGGTGCTCGAGCCCACCGTCACCTACCGGGTCGAGCTCAGCCCCGGGGGGCTTAGGGTGGTTATTTAAAAAGGAGCGGCTCGCGTTTCCGAAGTAAGTCTACGAGTAAGTCAAAAAAGGCGGCGCCTTCGGCTTCAGTACGCCTTTTATCAAGGAAGAGCTCCTCCCGCCGGGTGTCGATTTCGATGACCCACGCAGCTTCAATGAGTCCTTGGCCCCAAAGAGGTGGCCTCCGTACTGCGAGCCGGTGGAGCCCATCCTTGAAGTTCTCGTAAAGGGGAGCAAGATCCATCCCCTGGGGCCGAACCAAACGATTGCCCCGTTTGGTAGGAGCACCGTAGTCGAGCACGGCAATGTAACCAATCACTACTTCAGGGAAAAGCATTTGGACGGAGGAGACTTCTCCCACCAGGTCGTCGAGCCGGTTAGGAACGGTACCGCGGGGGTTCCGCATGATTGATTTGAGCGAGATAAGGAGCCGTGGTTTGGTCTGATCGCCTGCGTTCGGAGGGTAAAGTAACGCCACGTCCCAGTTCTTTTTGCGCGCAAGCCCCCGTACTTGTGCTTCACCGCGGCTACCCCCAAAAAGGGGAAGATGTCCAAGCCCGCGGTTTTCAAGCTCACTCAGACAGTAATCGGCCAACGCTGCTTGACGCCGAGAGCTACGGGCGTGCTGGCGAAGAGTTTCGAGAAGCGCGGTTTTGAGGTCCATCACTCGTTGTCCGGGTTTCTTACTCCACATACTTCAAACGAAGTACGTGGCCGGGGGCTTGGGTTGAGAAGCGTTCGGCTGCGATATCCACGTATTTTTTAGAAATTTCGATGCCCACGCTGTTCCGACCCCAGCGAGCGGCGGCAATTAGGGTAGTTCCTGTCCCCACGAAGGGATCGAGAACGGTATCACCAACAAAGGAAAACATTCGCACAAGCCGCTCGGCCAACTCGAGTGGAAAAGGCGCCGGGTGATTTTTGGTAGAAGCTCCGGGGACGTCGTCCCAGATTTGCCGAAACCAGCGATGAAAAAGCTCCTTGGGAATGCGGGAAGCCTCGCGTTGCTCAGGAGTGGGCTTTCGGTAACCGCCAGGTTTGCGTTGCATAAGAATGTACTCGATATCTGTCTTGATAATAGCATTGGGCTCATAGGGCTTGCCCAGGAAACTTCCCCTCCCTTCGACCTCAAGCCTCGCATTCGAAATTTTGTACCAGATGATGGGGTTTAAGTTATCGAAGCCAATCTTCCGACATTGGACTTGAATGTCAGCGTGAAGGGGAAAGACCAGGTGCCGTCCGAACCTTCGCCGGGCCACCGCTACGTCACCTACAACTACGATCATTCGTCCTCCCGGAACCAGCACCCGATAAGCCTCTCGCCAGACCTTCTCAAGCTCGCCTAAGAAGGCTTCGTAGTCTTCGATGTGGCCCATTTGCCCAGGGGTGTCGTCGTATCGCTTGAGGGTCCAGTATGGCGGTGAGGTAAGAATAAGGTGAATTGAAGCTTCGGGTAGCAGGCTTAGGGCTTGGCGTGCATCTCCCTGCACCAGTAGGTGGCTGGTTTCTCGAAGAGCGGGCAGTTCTTCAAAGGGAAGGGATATAAGGGCTGTGGTAAGTTTGTTTTTCTCCTTCGTTTGACTCATTATTCCCCATTCTACATAAGAGCGATGGGGGCTGCCTGATTGTCCCTGGTCATGCGGTAGACCTTTGTCTTTCGCGCAGCAAGTTCACTTTCCAACCGAGCTTGTTCGCCTTTTATCACTATCTGAATCCACCTTCCCGGCGCGTAGCCGTCGCCCTCGTCCCGGTAGAGTCGGCCCTCGGCCTCTTCGCCGAAGACCCGGAAGGAAAGGGCCTCCTCCGCGAGGGGCACGGCGAACCCCTCCCGGAGGAAGAGGGGGATCCGCCCGTGGTCCTCGGCCAGGTGATAGCGCCCCCCTTCGAGCACCTCCCCGCTCCACCAGTCCTGCCACCGCCCCGGGGGCAGCCAGACCGCCCGCACCCGCTCACCGGGGCGGACGATGGGGGCGACGAGGAGGGCCGGGCCCAGGAGGAACTGTGCGTTCACCCGGTAGGCCTCGTCCTCCCCGGGGAAGTGCCAGAACATCGGGCGCATGAGCGGCGCGCCGGTGGCGCTGGCCTCGGCCGCCAGGGTGTAGAGGTAGGGGAGCAGGCGGTAGCGGAAGCGGATCGCCTCGGCGATCCGGCCGGTCCAGGGCTCGAAGAAGGCGTAGGGCTCCTGACGCCGGCTGGTCTTCGCCGAGTGGTTCCGCATGAAGGGGTAAAACGCCCCGAGCCAGGTCCAGCGCCAAAGCAGCTCGGGGGTCGCGTCCTCGGCGAACCCCCCGATGTCGGCGCCGGCGAAGGCCACCCCGGATAGCCCCAGGTTTAAGAGCATCGGCACGCTCATCCCGAGGTGCTCCCAGCGGCTCTTGTTGTCCCCGGTCCAGACCCAGGCGTAGCGCTGGATGCCGAGGAAGCCCGCCCGCGAGAGGACGAAGGGCCGGTGCCCCGGGACAAGGCGGCTAAGCCCCTCGAAGGTCGCCCGGCTCATGCACTGGCCGTAGAGGTTATGGACCTCGAGGTGGGTCTTCGCCCCGTGGCGGGCCGATGGGGGCAGGGTCTTGCCCCAGGCGGGGTCGGCCCTCGCGTTTTTAAGGGCGAAGGCCGAGGGCTCGTTCATGTCGTTCCAGATCCCCCGGATTCCGGCTTCGATCAGGGTCCGGTGGAGCCCGCCCCACCAGGCGCGCACCTCCGGCCGGGTGAAGTCGGGCCAGACCGCGGGGTCGGGCCAGACCTCGCCGACGAGCTCCTCCCCCCGGGCGGTTTGGACGAAGTAGCCCTTGGCGCGGCCCTCCTCGTAGACCGAATACCCCGCCTCCCGCTTGACGCCGGGGTCCACGATCGCCACCAGCCGCACCCCCCGCGCGGCGAGCCGCTCGGCGAGGCCCCTGGGGTCGGGGAAGCGGTGGCGGTCGATGGTGAAGACCCGGTAGCCGTCCATGTAGTCGATGTCGAGCCAAAGCGCGCTCAAAGGGATGCCGCGGGCGGCGAGGGCCTCGGCCACCGCCCAGACCTCCGCCTGGCTCTGGTAGCCGTAGCGCGACTGGTGGTAGCCGAGCGCCCAGCGCGGGGGCAGCGGCGGCCGGCCGAAGAGCGCGGTGAGCCTCGCGACCACCTCGGCGGGGG
>WFXV01000097.1 GCA_015490435.1 Thermaceae bacterium | reverse complement strand
CATGGGGTCGTGCTCCCCGGCCGGTATCTGGCCTACTGCCCGAACTGCGGTGGCCCCATCACCGAGGAACGCCTCGAAAAAGGCCTTGCCTGCGAGCGCTGCCAGCCCGACCCCGCCGCCCCGCCCCGGCCGGGCCGCCTGGACGCGGTGGCCGCCGCCCGCCGCCTACTCGAAGACTGGGCGAACTTTTTCGAGCAGGCCACCGGAAACCCGCCCTGGCCGCTCCAGCGCACCTGGGCCGCCCGGGTGGTGCAAAAGCGCTCCTTCGCCTTGCTCGCCCCCACCGGGATCGGCAAGACCACCTTCGGCCTCACCACCGCCGCCTGGCTCGCCCAAAGAGGCAAGAAGAGCCACCTGGTCTTTCCCACCCGGCTGCTCGTCCAGCAGGCAGCCGAGCGGCTTTCCGCGCTCGGCGCCCCCTTCGTCGCCTACACCGGCAAAAAAAGGGAAAAGGAGGCGATCCTGAAGGGCGAGGCCCCGATCAGCGTCTACACGGTGCAGTTTCTTTACAAGAACCGGGACGCCCTGCCCCGGCCAATGGACTTCCTCTTCGTCGACGACGTCGACAGCGTCCTCAAGTCGGCGCGGAACGTGGACGCGCTCTTTCGCCTGCTCGGCTTTAGCGAGAAAGACCTCGAGCGCGCCTTCAAAAACCTCGCCCTAAGGCAAAAGGACCCCCAAAGGGCCGAACTTTTGGCTCAGAAGCTACGCCAAAAGGCCAAAGGGGTGCTCGCGGTGGCGAGCGCCACCGCCCGTCCCCGCTCGGCCCGGGTGAAGCTCTTCCGGGAGCTTCTCGGCTTCGAGGTCAGTGCCCCAAGCTATTCCCTGCGCAAGGTGGCAGACCTCTACGAAGAGCATTTCGGCGAGAGCGATGAAGCGCTCTTTGCCGCCGCCCTCGCCTGGGCAAAGACGCTTGGCACCGGCGGCCTTTTCTTCCTCTCCGACCACCGCCCCAAGGAGGACGCGGGAAGGCTCCGGGACTACCTAAGGGAGCGGGGCCTCTCCGTCCTCGCCTACGACGACGAGGAGGCGGTCGCCCGCTTCGCCGCCGGCGAGGTGGATTACCTCGTGGGCTTTGCCTCCTGGCGAAACCCCCTCGCCCGCGGGCTCGACCTGCCCCGGCGGGTGCGCTACGCGCTCTTCGTGGGCGTGCCCCGGCTGGAACTCCCGCTCGCGCGCCCCGAGCCCGAGGCGCTTTTCCGGGTGGCGGTCGCGCTCTTGCCGCTGCTCGACGGGCGGACGAAGGCTGAAGTGCGTAGGCTTGCCCGGCTCTACCGCCCGCCCGAGGACGCGATTCTCGCCCTGGCCCGGGCGATCGAGGAAAAGCTTTCCGACCCGGAGTTTCGAGAGCGGGTGGAGGAGAGCCCCGAGGTGGGGCTTCGCTTCGACGAGGCCGGCCGGCCGGTCCTCGTCTTCGCCGACGTCACCGGCTACCTTCAGGCCTCGGGGCGCACCAGCCGACTCACCCCGGCGGGGCTGACCCAGGGGCTCGCGCTCACCCTGGCCGAAGATGAAAAGGCCTGGAACGCGCTTTTCCGCAGGCTTTCCTACCTCCTCGAGGAACCGCCGCGGCCGGTCCTTGAAGCGGACCTCGAGGCCCTGCTCCAAAAAATCGACGAAGACCGCCGCCGCCTCGCCGCCGGCAAGACCGGGGGCCTCCGCATCCCGGCCCAGGTGGTGGTGGTCGAGTCGCCCAACAAGGCCCGCACCCTGGCCTCGTTCTTCGGCCGGCCGCAGCGCCGCTACCTGCCCGGGCTGATCGTCTACGAGGTATTGAGCGAGGAGCGCTACCTGCTTTTGACCGCCACCCGCGGCCACCTCACCGACCTCTACCCAAGAGGGGGCCTCTTTGGGGTGGAGGTGAACGGGAGCTACCGCCCCCGCTACCATCCGCTGTGCCGCTGCCCCGAGGGGGCGGTGCCGGCGGAGGTCTGCAAGAACGGCAAGCCCAGCCAGCCCGACCGCGACCAGGCGATCGAAAGCCTCCGGGGGCTTGCCCTCGAGGTCGAGGCCTTCTACCTCGCCACCGACCCCGACACCGAGGGGGAGAAGATCGCCCGCGACGCCGAGCTCGCCCTCGCCGCCTTCACCGGCACAAGGGCGCGGGCCGAGTTCCACGCAGTGACCCCGCGGGAGTTTAAGGAGGCGCTTTCCCACCCCCGCGCCCTCGACCAAAACCTCGTTGCCGCCCAGAAGGTGCGCCGGGTAGCCGACCGCTGGGTGGGCTTTGCCCTTTCCCAAGGGCTTTGGCGGCTTCTTGGGCGAAAGACGCTCTCGGCCGGGCGGGTGCAAACCCCGGTGCTCGGCTGGGTGATCGCGCGGGCCGACCTCGTCGAGGAGAAGGAGCCCTACACCGAGGTCGAGCTTGAAAAGATCGTGATCCGCTTTCCGGGCGAGGTCCAAGGGCGGGATCTCCTCGTGGAGCGGGTCGAGGAGCAGGTGGAGGAGAAGCACCCCCCACCCCCCTTCACCACCGACGCCCTGCTCGCTGAGGCCTCGCGCCGGGGGTTTTCGGTACCACGGGCGATGGCGCTCGCCCAGGACCTCTTCGAGGCCGGCTACATCACCTACCACCGCACCGACTCCACCCGGGTCTCGCCCGAGGGGATGGCGCTCGCGCGGCGGCTGATCGAGGCCCGCTTTGGCCCCCGCTACCTGCGCCTGCGCCCCTGGGGCGAAGGCGGCGCCCACGAGGCGATCCGCCCGGCCCGGCCGATGACGCCTGAGGACCTGGAGGAGGCGATCCTACTCGGAGACGCGGCCCTCGGGGAAGACCACCTTCGGCTTTACCGCCTTATCTTCGACCGCTTTTTGGCCAGCCAGATGATTCCCGCCCTGGTGCGGCTTGCCACCTACCGCTTCAGGCTGGGCGCGGCCGAGACGACCCACGAGCTGCTCGCCGGGGTGCTCGAGCCCGGCTACAGCCTGGCCTGGCCGCTGGGCCTCGAGCCCGCCCCCGAGCCCGGCCGCTACCCGGTGGAACCTAAAAAGGTGCTCCTTCCCAAGGCCTACCCCTACACCGAGGGCGAGCTGGTCGCCGAGATGAAGCGCCGCGGAATCGGCCGGCCCAGCACCTACGCCCTCACCGTCGAGCGGCTGCTCGAGCGCCGTTACGTGGTGCGCCGGGGGCGCTGGCTTTTTCCCACCTCCCTCGGCCGAAGGGTCTACCGCCTGCTCACCGAGGAGGGGCCGCTTGCCGCAGTGGCGCGGCGCTACGTGGCCGAGGCCTTCACCCGCGAGCTCGAGGCCTGGATGGACCGGGTCGAGGAGGGCGAGGACCCGGTCGCGGTCCTAAAAACGCTCGAGGCCGCCACCCGGGAGATCCTCGCCGCCCTTCCGGGACCCGAGCCCCGCCGGGCGGCGCCATAATGGGGGAGACCCACCGCGAGGGGGAAACCGTGGAACCGATCGATCGAAACCAACTCCTGCGCGCGGCCGAGGACCGCTTCGACCTCCTGGTCATCGGCGGCGGCGCCACCGGGGCCGGGGTGGCACTCGAGGCGGCGAGCCGCGGGCTCAAGACGCTGCTCGTCGAAAAGCACGACTTCTCGGCCCAGACCTCCTCGCGCTCGACCAAGCTGGTGCACGGCGGGGTCCGCTACCTCGAGGCGGCGATCAAGCGGCTCGACCGGGTGCAGTGGAACCTGGTCAAGGACGCCCTCCACGAGCGGGCGGTCTTCTTCCGGATCGCCCCCCACCTGGCCTGGAAGATCGAGCTCTTGACGCCCCTCTACCGGGCGATCGAGATCCCCTACTTCCTCACCGGACTCAAGCTGTACGAGGCCCTGGCCGGCCGGGAGCGAATCGGCCGGGCCTACTTCCTTCCCTCGGCCGAGGCCAAGGCGCGTTTCCCCCAGATCAAGGAGGAAGGGCTCAAAGGGGCGGTGGTCTACGCCGACGGGCAGTTCGACGACGCCCGGATGAACCTGGCCATCGTCCTCACCGCCCTGGAGGAGGGGGCGGT
>WFXV01000096.1 GCA_015490435.1 Thermaceae bacterium | reverse complement strand
GAGCTTCAGAAGGAGCTCAATGCCTATCTGGACTACTACAACCGCGAACGACCGCACCGGGCCCTCAACGGTCTCGCGCCCCTCGAGTTCCTGGCTATGATGCAAAAGGAGTCGGTCCCCAAAGAGTCTCAAATGTGTTGACCGACTACACCGCCTTGAGCGAGGGGGTTCTTTTTGCTATACTCAGACTTCGCGGGGTTTTGCCCCGAGGAGGTCTTTCCCATGTACGCGATCATCGAGACGGGCGGAAAGCAGTACCGGGTAGAAGAGGGCGAGCGGATTCGCGTCGAGAAGCTCGACCTCGAGCCCGGCTCCGAGGTGGAGTTCGTGCCCCTTTTCATCGGGGGCGAGGTGGCCAAGGTCGGCGCCCCGGTGGTCGAGGGCGCCAAGGTGGTGGCCGAGGTGGTGGCCCATGGCCGGGGCAAGAAGGTCCTGGTCGAGAAGTTCAAGGCCAAGATCAACTACCACCGCAAGAAGGGCCACCGTCAGCCCTACACCGAGCTTTTGATCAAGGAGATCCGGGGGTAAGGCATGGCACACAAAAAGGGCCTGGGTTCGACCAAGAACGGCCGCGACTCGATCGCGAAAAGGCTCGGAGTGAAGCGGTTCGACGGCCAGGTGGTCCGGGCCGGGAACGTCCTCGTGCGTCAGCGGGGCACCAAGTTCAAGCCCGGCAAGAACGTCGGCATGGGCCGCGACTTCACCCTGTTCGCGCTGGTGGACGGGGTGGTCGAGTTCCGCGACAAGGGCCGGCTCGGCCGCTACGTGAACGTCCGCCCGCTCGAGTAGGTTTACCGCCCCTTGCCCCGCGGACCCCACCCCGGGCGTTCGCGGGGTTCTCTATGAAATGTTCCGGGATCAGATCGAGATCGAAGTGACCGCCGGCCGCGGCGGCGACGGGGTGGTGAGCTTCTTCCGAGAGAAGTTCATCCCGAAGGGCGGCCCGGACGGCGGCGACGGCGGCCGGGGGGGCGACGTCTACCTCAGGGCCTCGGAGCACGTGGACTCCCTGGCCAAGGTTTCCCGCCGGCACTACAAGGCGGAGTCGGGCGCCCACGGCCAGGGCGGGACCCGCCACGGCCGGGCGGGGGAGGACCTCTACATCGACGTGCCCCTCGGGACCCGGGTCTACGACGCCGAGACCGGCGAGCTGCTCGCCGATTTGGTGGAGCCCGGGCAGGTGGTGCGGGTGGCCCGGGGCGGCGAGGGCGGCCGGGGGAACGCCGCCTTCACCAGCCCCACCCGGCAGGCGCCGCGCTTCGCCGAGGCCGGGCTGCCGGGGGAGAAGCGGAGGCTCCGGCTCGAGCTCCTCTCCCTTGCCGACGTGGGGCTCGTCGGCTACCCCAACGCCGGCAAGTCCTCGCTGCTCGCCGCCCTCACCCACGCCCGGCCCAAGGTGGCGAGCTACCCCTTCACCACCCTGACCCCGAACCTCGGGGTGGTGGAGGACGCGGAGGGGATGCGGCGCTTCACCCTCGCCGACATCCCCGGGATCATCGAGGGGGCGAGCGAGGGGAAGGGGCTTGGCCTCGAGTTCCTCCGCCACATCGCCCGCACCCGCGGCCTGCTCTTTGTCCTGGACGCGAGCGAGGACCCGGAGGAAGCGCTCGGGACCCTGCTTCGGGAGATCGAGGCCTACGACCCCGAGCTCCTTCGCCGCCCGGCGCTCGTCGCCCTCAACAAGACCGACCTTTTGGAGGAGGGCGAGACCGAGCTCTGGGCCGACGCGCTCGCCCGCTATGGCTACCCGGTGCTCGCGATCTCGGCGAAGACCGGGGAAGGGCTCTCCGCGCTAAAGGAGGCGCTTTTCGCCCTGCTCGAAAAGGCCCCCAAGGTGAAGCCCGCAGAGCCCAAGCCCAAGGAACGGGTCGAGGCCGGCATCCGGGTGCGCGAGGTCGAGGAGGGGGTGTTCGAGGTCGAGGCCCCCGAGATCGAGCGGGCGGTGGCCCGGATCAAGGGCGACCTCTTCGAGGCGATGCCCTACCTGCACGAGAAGTTCAAGCGCCTGGGGCTCGAGGAGGCCCTCCGCCGCGCCGGGGTGCGGGCCGGGGACACGGTGCGGGTGGCCGGGCTCGAGTTCGAATACATCCCCGACTAATCCGGGTGTGCTAGGCTCTTTGCCGTGCGCCTCGGGCTCTTCGGCGGAAGCTTCGACCCCGTGCACGTCGGCCACCTGCTCGCCGCGAGCGAGTCGGCGGACCGGCTCGGGCTCGACCGGGTGGAGTTCGTCACCGCCGCCCGGCCGCCCCATAAGCGACCGGTGGCCCCGCCCGAGGCCCGGCACGAGATGGTGGTGCTGGCCACCGCCCGCGACGGGCGCTTCTTCCCGAGCCGGCTCGAGCTCGACCACCCCGGCCCCAGCTTCACGGTGGACACCCTCCGGCGGGCCCGGCGGCGCTGGTCCGAGGCCGAGCTCTTCTTCATCACCGGCGCCGACGCCTACCGCGACGTGGCCACCTGGAAGGAGCCCGAGGCCCTCTTCGAGCTCGCCACCATGGTGGCGGTGACCCGGCCGGGCTACGACCTCGCCCGCCTCGACCCCTTCTTCCGGGAGCGGGTGGTGGTGCTCGAGATCCCCGGCTACGAGGTCTCCTCGACCGAGGTGAGGAAGCGCGTCGCCGCCGGCCGCTCGATCCGCTACCTGGTGCCCTTCGAGGTGGAGGTCTACATTGAAAAGCACGGCCTTTACCGGGCTTGAAGCCGAGCTCAAGAAGAGGCTCTCCGAGGAGCGCTTCGCCCACTCGCTGAGGGTCGCCGAGCTCGCGCGGGAGATCGCCCGGGCAAACGGCCTCGACCCCGAGAAGGCCTACCTCGCCGGGCTGCTCCACGACCTCGCGAAGGAGCTCCCCGAATCCGAGCTTCTCCGCCTCGCGCCCCCCATGAACGAGGTCGAGCGGGCCCACCCGCTCGTGCTCCACGGCCGGGCGGGGCGGGTGCTCGCGGAGGCGCTCGGGGTCCGTGACCCCGAGGTCCTCGCCGCCATCGAGGGGCACGTGGTCGGGGTGGACCCGGACTTCGGTCTCGGCATGGCGGTCTACATCGCCGATCTCGCCGAGCCCGGCCGCGGCTACAACCAAGACCTCGCCGAGCGGGCGCTTTCCGGCGACCTTCTGGGTGCCTACCGCGAGGCGGTTCGGCGGAAGGTCGCTTACCTCGAGGAACGGGGCATCCCGGTGCACCCGAGGACGCGGGAGGTTTTGGCGCGCCTTGCGGAGGATTAGCCTTTCCATCGGCCTTCGGTTTTTGCTGGGGGCGCTTTTTGCCCTGCTCGCGATCGCGGTGGGGCGCTGGCCCACGCCGGAGCGCACCGTGAGCGCTCCCGGCGGGGAGCGGGTGCCCGCGCTCAGCCTGGTGGTCGCCGCCCGCGACATCGAGTACTGCGGGCCCGCCACCCCCTGCGGCCCCGGGCACCGGACCGACACGATCTTCTTCGTGCGGGCGGTGGGGAGCGAGGTCTGGGCGCTGGCGGTGCCCCGGGACACCCGGGTGGAGCTTCCCGACTACCGGGGCAAGATCAACGCCGTCTACGGCTTCCTGGGCCCCGAGGGCCTCGCCCGGGCGGTGGAGCAGGCGGTGGGCCTCCGGGTGGACCACCACCTGATCTTCACCATGGACCTGGTGGCCGAGGTGGTGGACGCGGTGGGCGGGATCGACGTCTACCTGCCCGCCCCCATGGACTACGACGACAACGCCGCCAACTTGCACATCCACTTTCCCAAGGGCTGGGTCCACCTAAACGGCGAGGACGCGGTCAAGTACATGCGGTTTCGGGGCTGGATCGGGAGCGACCTCTCCCGGCTCGACCGCATCAAGGAGGTCTTGCTCAAGGTGGCGAAGAAGGCCGCGGCGCCCGAGCACTGGCCGCGGCTTCCCGGGCTCTTGCGGACGATCTGGGACCGGCTCGAGACCGACCTGCCCCTGGACCAGGCGCTCGTCTTCCTGCCCTACCTGAAGGGGCTCAAGCTTCACGCCGCCACCCTGCCGGTGGTGGAGGAGGGGCCGTATCTGGTGGTGCTCCCCGAGGAGCGGGCGCGGTTTCTGAAGGCGTTTTTCGGCCTCGGCCCGGGGGAAGCGGTGCCCCTTCCCGAGGGAATCCGGGCGGTGATCTACGACGGCAGCGGGGCCGGGCTCGGGGCGCGCTTTGCCGAGGGATTCGCCCGCCTCGGCCTGCCCCGGCCCGAGGTGCGCCTCGTCCGGCCCAAGGAGGTGAGCGAGGTGCGGGTGGACCGGGCGCTGCTCGCCGGGCGATTTTACGCCGAGGCCGCGGGGTTGCCGCTCGTCACCCGGTTTTCGCTCTTTTCCGAAGCGGACGTGGTCATCGTGCTGGGGCGGGACCTGCTAGAATGAGCTTGGATGACGAATCCGAGGGAAGTGGATCGCTTGATCCGAGAGGTTTACCGAATCCTCGACCAAAAGAAGGCGGAGAACATCGTGGCGCTGGATCTCCGGGGGGTTTCCGACACCCTCGACTACTTCCTGATCGCCACCGGCACCAGCACCCCCCACCTCGAGGCCCTGGAGCGGGCCGTGCGCGAGGGGCTCGAGGAGATGGGGGTGCGGCCGGAGTCGGTAGAGGGGCCCTCCTCGCGCTGGGTGCTCATCAACTACGGGCCGCTCCTGGTGCACCTGATGAGCCCGGAGGCCCGCGAGTACTATGACCTCGAGGGGCTTTGGGCGGACGCCGAGCGGATCGTGCTCGAGCCCGCCCTTTAGCCGGCCCCGGGAGGTGGGGCAGGGCCGGCCTCGGGGCCGGCCCTTCGCCTTGTGCTAAAATCCAGCGCCGTGGATCTCGAGGCCCTAGCCCAACGCGCAAGCGAGCGAAGCGGCGTCCGGCTTTACGGCCGGAGCGTGGCTCGGGTGCTCTCGGCGCTGCTTCAGACCGGGGACTTTTGGCAGGTGGTGGACCGGGCCGCCCTGCCGGTGCCGGGGGCGGCGGCGATCGTCGAGGTCCTCATCGAGGAGGGCCTGCTCGCGCGGCAGGGCGACGACCTCGTGCTCACCGAAGCGGGGCGCGAGGCCGCGCGTGCCCTCGGCATCCGGCCGCCCGAGCGGCACGCCTGCCCCGCCTGCGAGGGGAGGGGGGTGCCGTTTTGGGCCGACCGGGCGCTCTACCAGACCTTCCTCGCCCTGGCCAAGGACCGGCCCGAGAGCGTTCAGGAGTTCGACCAGGGCTACGTCACCCCCGAGACCACGGTGGCCCGGGTGCTGCACATGGCCTCCCGGGGCGACCTCGACGGCAAGGAGATTTTGGTCCTGGCCGCCGAGGACGACCTCACCGGGCTCGCCATCGCCCTCACCCGGCGGGCGAAGCGGGTCCTGATCCTGGACATCGACCCCCGGCTGATCGCGTTCGATAACCGCGCCTTCCAGGAGCTCGGGATCGAAAACGCCGAGGCCCGGGTCTTCGACCTCCGAAATCCCTTCCCCGAGGAGTGGCTCGGGGCGTTTGACGTCTTCGTCACCGACCCGCCGGAGACCCCCCGGGCCTTTAGGGCCTTCATCGCCCGCGGGATCGCGGCGCTCAAGGCGCCGGGGAGCGCCGGCTACTTCGGGCTCACCCTTAGGGACGCCTCGCTCTTTCGCTGGGCCGAGTTCCAGCGCGCGCTCCTCGACTACGGCATGGTGCTCACCGATATCCTGCAGGACTTCAACGTCTACGAGATCTGGCCCTATCACGACCAGACCCGGGCGGCCCGGATCGCGCCCACCCGGAGACCGCCCCAGGCGCCCTGGTACCGCTCCTCCTGGCAGCGGATCGAGGCCCTGCCGGGCTTTCGCGGGGAGAACCTGGCCTTCACCGAGGAGGACCTCCGCGAGATCTACCTCGACGAGGAGTCGAGCACGACCTGATGCGGCTCGACCGCTACCTGGTGGAGGCGGGGCTCGCCGAGAGCCGGGAGAAGGCAAAGGCCCTGATCCGCCGGGGGCTCGTTTTGGTGGACGGCCGGGTGGTGCAAAAGCCCGCCCACCCGGTGGCCGAGGGGGCGCGGGTGGAACTCCTCGCCCTCGAGCGCTACGTGGGTCGGGGGGCCTACAAGCTCCTCGGGGCGCTTTCGGCCTTTTCCGTGGACCCCGCCGGCAAGGTGGCGCTCGACGTGGGGGCGAGCACCGGGGGCTTCACCCAGGTCCTCCTCGAGCGCGGGGCGAGGCGGGTCTACGCCGTGGACGTGGGGCATGGGCAACTCCATCCCCGCCTCGCCGGCGACCCCCGGGTGGTGGCGATGGAGGGGGTGAACGCCCGGGAGGGGATCCCAATCCCAGAGCCGGCGGAGCTCGCAGTGATGGATGTCTCCTTCATCTCGAGCACCAAGCTCCTGCCATCGCTCTTCGAGGCCCTCGCCCCCGGGGCCGACGCGCTCGTGCTGGTGAAACCCCAGTTCGAGCTCGGGCCCGGGGTGCGGGTGGTGGCCGCCCCCGAGGACTGGCGCCGGGCGCTTCAGCGGGTCGCGGAGGCCGCCCGGGCCGTCGGCTTCGCGGTGCTTGGGGAGGCGGAAAGCCCCCTTCCCGGCAAGCAGGGAAATCGCGAGTTTTGGCTTTGGCTCAGGGGGCCACGCCGAAGTCCTTGGCCTGGGGCACCCCGCTGACCACCTCCGCCACCGCACCGGTGCGCAGGTCCACTGCGAAGAGCGTCTCGCCGTAGGCGCCGGCGTAGACCGTGCCGCGGGCAAAACCGAGCTGTGGAGCGTAGTCCGGGAGCCGGGTCAGGAGCGCCGGGTCTTGCCCGGGACGGAGCCGGTAGATCCGGTTATCCAGTTTCGCGTAGACGAAGAACGTGCCGGTTTCGGGGTCGCGGGTCAGTCCCGAGGGCCAGAGGAGCTCCAGCGGGCTCAGGTCGAATGCGACCCGTCGCGCTCCGGTGGCGAGATCGAAGGCCAGGATCCTAAGCTCCCTGTCCTCGGACGCGTAGAGCCTGCCGTCGACCTCCAGCAGGTTGAGACTTTGCAACGCGTGGTCGGCGGCGTCCTTGATCTTAAGCACCGCCCGCAGATTGCCTTGACGGTCGGCCAGGTAGATCTCGTCCTTGTTGTCCCCGTAGGCGATGAGTCCGCTTGCGAGCGGGAGGAATGTGACGAACCAATCGGCCACCGCGCGCGGCACCGGGGTCCTGGCCACCTGAGCCCCGCGGCCATCGTAAACGTAAAGTTCCGGCATGGGATCGTTCAGGTTGGCGCGGCCGGTGCAGTAGAGCAGGCCGTCCGCAAGGGCGAGCAACGGCCATTCGTAGGCGCAGAAGCCGAGGTCGGTCCGCCTCCCGTCGAAGCCATAGTGGACTACGCCCGCGGCCGTGGCCAGGTAGAAGCCAGGAGCGATGGCGACCGTCTCCGGCGCCGGGCGGCAGGCCACGAGCGCCAGCAGGAGGAGCAAGATTCTCAAGTGGCGAAGCATCCTACACTTCCCCGACGTGTCCAGGCTTTCCCGTCGGGCGTGGCAGGAGTGTGGCGATTTGTGCTGCCCTTTCCGTTCGCAAGCCCCGGCGCGCGCTAGGGTAGGGGAAGTGCGCCGGGCACTGGCGGTCTTGCTCCTGACCCTGGCGCTACCGGGGTGGGCGATGAACCGGCTGGCGGGTGAACTCTCCCCCTACCTCCGGCAGCATGCGGACAACCCGGTGGACTGGTACCCCTGGAGGGAGGAGGCGTTCGAGCGCGCCCGCCGGGAGAACAAGCCGATTTTCCTCTCGATCGGTTACGCCACCTGCTACTGGTGCCACGTGATGGAGAAGGAGAGCTTCGAGGATCCGGAGACCGCGGAGATCCTGAACCGCTACTTCGTCTCCATCAAGGTCGACCGGGAGGAGCGGCCCGACATCGACCAGCTTTACATGCGGGCCTACCAGCGCATGAGCGGTGGCGCTGGGGGCTGGCCCCTGAACCTCTTCCTGACCCCGGAGGGCAAACCCTTCTACGGGGGCACCTACTTCCCCAAGGAGCGCCGGGGAGGCTGGCCCGCGTTCCGCGAGGTGCTGCTCGCCGTCGCGCGGGAATGGGCCGAGAACGAGGAGAAGCTGCGCGCTGAGGCCGAGCGGATCGCGGCCGGGCTGGCGCCGCGGCTTTCGCTCGCCACCGCGAACGCCCCCGCCCCCAGCCGGGAGCTGCATGAGGAGGCCCTGGACGAGCTTCGTTTCTTCTATGACCCGCAAAACGGGGGCTTTGGCGGGGCGCCCAAGTTTCCCCAGGCGCCGCTCCTCGCCTACCTCCTGAAGCGGGCCTGGCTCGGCGAGGAGGAGCCAGCTCAGATGCTCGAGCACACCCTCCTGGCGATGGCCGAGGGTGGGATCTACGACCAGCTCGGAGGGGGCTTCCACCGCTACAGCGTGGACGCCTACTGGCGGGTGCCCCACTTCGAGAAGATGCTCTACGACAACGCCCAGCTGGCCTGGGTCTACCTCGGGGCCTGGCGGGTGCTGGGTGAGGAAGGCTTCCGCCGGGTCGCACAGGAGACGCTCGACTTCATGCTCCGCGAGCTGGGCGCCCCAGAGGGGGGTTTTTACTCCGCCCTAGACGCCGGCGAACCCGGGGCCGAGGGGGCTTACTACGTGTGGACCTGGGAGGCGTGGAACCGGGCGCTGGGGGACGAGGCGGAGGCCGCTGCCCAGGCCTACGGGGTCCTTCCCGAGGGGAACTGGGAGGAAGGGAAGAACGTGCTTCTCAGGGTGCGCGAGCCCCGCCCCGAGTGGCGGGAGCAGCTTCTCGAGGCCCGCGTCCGGCGTCCCCGCCCGGCCCTCGACGACAAGATCCTCGCCGACTGGAACGGGCTCGCACTCTACGCCCTGGCGGAGGCGGGTCGCTTGCTGGGGAGGTCGGACTACCTCGAGGCCGCCCGCAAGAACGCCGAGTTCCTCCTCGGACGCATGTACCGTGACGGGCTCGTGCGCCACACCTGGGCGCGGGGACAGCTGCGCGAGGAGGCCTACCTCGCCGATCAGGCGGCGGTGGGGCTCGGGTTGCTCGCCCTTCACCAGGCGACCGGGGAGGCGCGCTGGCTGGCCGAGGCGCGGCGGATGGCCCAGGCGGTGATGCGCTTCTTCGACCCCTCCGAGGGGCGCTTTTTCGACAGCCTCGAGCCCACGCCCCTCGGCCGCCCCGCCGACCCCACCGACGGCGCCTACCCCTCGGGCAGCGCGCTTGCGGTCGAACTGCTCCTGAGGCTGGGCGTGGTCTACGGTGAGGAGCGCTGGGAGCGGGCCGCCGAGACCGCGCCCGCGCGCTTGGGGCCGGCGATGGCGCGGAGCCCGATGGGGTTCGGGGCCCATCTCGGGGCGCACCTCTTCTTTGTGGAGGGCAGCGAGCTCGCGGTATCCCGGCCCGCGGAGCTCGAGGGCTTCGCCCGTGCGCTCTTTGCGCCCCTCACCGTCGCGGTCTTCGCCGAAGAGGACACGCTGCCGCTCCTTCGCTCCCGCTCCGCCGGGCGCGCTTACTTGTGCCGCCGGGCGCTTTGCCGCATTCCCACTGAGGATCGCGATGCATTACTGGGGGAATTTCGAGCCTTTTATCCGAAGGCCCGCCTTCCTGAGTGAGCTTCTAACCCTATATTCTACTGGCTTGCACCCCCGGAGCCGGCTGCTAGGATGACCCCGTGGACGAGGCCGAAGCGTCATCGCTTTGCCAAGGCCAGCCGCCGTTCCTCGAAGTCAAGAACCTCACCAAGCGCTTTCCCGGGGTGGTCGCCAACGACCGCGTGAGCCTTACCGTCTGTCCCGGTGAGGTGCACGCGCTCCTCGGCGAAAACGGCGCCGGGAAGAGCACCTTGGTCTCGATCCTCTACGGGCTCCTCGAGCCCGACGAGGGCGAGATCCGGGTGCGGGGGAAGCCGGTGGCGCTCCGCTCGCCCCGCGACGCGCTCAGGCTCGGGATCGGGCTCGTGCCCCAGCACTTCCTCCTGGTCAAGAAGCACACCGTGGCCGAGAACGTGGCGCTCGGTCTTAGGGGCCTTCCCTTCTACCAGCCGGCGCGGGTGCTCGCCCCCCGGATTCGGGAGCTCGGGGAGCGCTACGGCCTGCCGGTGGACCCCGAGGCCTACGTCTGGCAGCTCTCCGCCGGCGAGCAGCAAAGGGTCGAGATCCTGAAGGTGCTGGTCCGAGACGCCACCCTCTTGATGCTCGACGAGCCCACCAGCGTCCTCACCCCCCAGGAGGCGCGGGGGCTTTTCCGGGTGCTCGAGCGCATGAAGGCCGAGGGCCACGCGGTGATCTTCATCACCCACAAGCTCGAGGAGGTGCTGGCGGTCGCCGACCGGGTCACCGTGCTGCGGCAGGGGCGGGTGGTCGCCACCCTGGACGCCCGCCGGGCCAACCGCCGCACCCTGGCCCGGTTGATGG
>WFXV01000095.1 GCA_015490435.1 Thermaceae bacterium | reverse complement strand
GACGGCTTTGAGGCCCGCTATCCGCCGGAGAAGCTGCCCTTCGTGGAGGAGATCCGCCCCGTGGCCGTCACCTACCCGTCGCCGGAGTGGATCGGGACCGCCGCTTCCCCCCTCGCTCGGGCTCGGGAGCCGTCGGTGGAGCGGGTTGGGATCTACACGGTGCGGCTTCGGGGGCGGTTTGTGAAGCGGGGCGGGGGGACGGACTCGGAGGAGAGTCGGCAGGAGGACGTCTTCCGGGGGGTGGTGGCCGGGCCGGTGCCGGAGGAGGCGCTGAGTCGGCTGGCCGTGCCCGTGGCCTACACCCTGTCGTTGAAGTACCCATCGCCGCGGGGGTACCTGGTGGAGGTGGAGCGGGGCGGCGCGGTGGAGCTGCCGCTGCGGGTGCGCTCGCGGGTGGAGGGGCCGTTGCGTCTGCGCCTGACGTTGGCGCCGCGGTGGCGGGTGCCGTCGGGGGTGCGCCTCCTCGTCCCTCCGACGGAAGAGGTCGAGCTGGCGGGTCAAGGGGTGTGGGAGGCGACCCTGAGGCTGGAGGCGGCGCCGACGGCGCCGAGCGGGCGGGTCCTGCTGTACGTGATGGGGGAGATCGTCGGGGGCGAGACGGACGGGCGTTGGCCGGAGGCGATCCCGATCGACTTGAGGATTCGCTGATTAACTGGGAACGGGGGGATCAAGGGGATCCCCCCGTTCCTGAAAACGTGGTGAGAGTGGGGAGAGGTGTGTAGTTAGCGAAGATAGATCCATGCATCGACGTCGACGAGAATACCAGGGTTCACAATCCAATCAACTTCGTAGACCCCGTTAGGGAGATCAGATCGGTAGAACTGTATTCGAGTACAGCCTGTAGTCCCGATGTAGAAGTATCCCACTACTTCTCCTGAGTAAGGGTTTAAAACGTACCCTCTAACCCCGCTAAATCCCGTGTTGTAATTGCAAGCCCATACGTTTAGACTCGATGAAGGATTGGGGTAAACATAGGCTTTTGAGTCATCCCAAGTTTGCGCAGCTGCGGGAAAGGCAACAAACGCTGCCAGAAGAAGAGTAAGAAGCGCTGCCAATTTTGCTCTAAACATTGTACCCTCCTTAGCCGGTTGCAGCCCGCTCTCACCGGCTGCGGGCTTCTCTTGGCTTCCTTCTTACCACAACTTGAAGTGGGGATTATGCTGATCCTTTCGTACAAATCCCCTTACGCAACCCCGCTTACGTAAGGGGAGGAGCGCAAGCGAGGAGGTTGACCGGAGCTACAAAAGGGGGGACGATAAAGAGGCCGGAGCCCCGAACGGGCACACCACGGGAAACCGTGGGCCGCAAAGCCATGGGCCTACCGCGCGACCCGAAAGCGGGAAGCGGAAGGGACAAGCGGTGAAGACAGGAAGGGAGGTGTCGCGCCATGGCCGCCAGGCTGCCGAAGGGCTCCCAAACCCTCCCGTTGTTCCCGTCGCACGTCCCGGGGGAGGACCGGCCCTTAGGGGTTCACCTCGTGGCCTCGATCGACGCCGATCTCTACCAGGAGTTGGTTCGCTACTGCACCGCCCGAGGAATTCCCCTCTCCCGGGCGGTGAACAACGCGCTGAGTCGGTACTTCACCGGGCAGGACCGATCGATGGCCGCGCGTCGACGGACGGGGACCCCGGATCCTCCTGCCTTGACCCCGAACCCGAACGCCCGGAAGGTTCCCCTCTCCGTCCATATCGATGTGGACCTGGTCGTCCTGGCCGAGGAGTACTGCGCGACGCATCGGGTTTACCTCTCCTCGGTCGTCAACCGGGCGTTGGCCCTCTGGTTGCACGCGCAAGGCGATCGTTCGAAGGGCCAGGACGGGTAGGTGGAAGGGAAGGCTTGAAGGCGCCATTCCGGCCCTCGCGCGGGGAGGAGAGGGGGAAGAGCCGGGCCGGACAAGGCCGCTTGGAGGATGGGGTAGAATGGGGCGATCGCGGAGTGGAGGAAGGGAGGGCCGTCGAGATGAAAGTTCGCTTTGAGCTGGAGCTGCCGGAGGAGCTTCAAGGGTTGTTCGAGTCGGAGGAGGCGGCCGCCCGGGCCGTCAAGGAGGCCCTGGTGCTCGACCTGTTGAACCGGGGGGAGATCTCGCAGGGGAAGGCCGCCGAGCTCTTGGGCCTGGACCGCCGGGGGCTTCTGGACCTCATGTCCAAGCACGGCCTGCCCGTCCTGAGCCAGACCCCGGAGGAGCTGCGGCGGGATGTGAAGGCCCTCCGACAAGCCCTTAAAGGATGATCGTCTCGGATGCGACGACCCTCATCGCGCTGGCCCGGATCGGGCGCTTGGAGCTCCTGCGGGAGGTGGTGGGGGAGGTGTGGATCCCGGAGGCGGTGGCCGCGGAGGTCCGCCGACCCGGGCCTGGACCTGGACCCGAGAAGCCGGGGGCCGAGGCGCTGGAGGCCGCGTTGGACGACTGGATCCGCGTCGCCGAGGTCCGAGACCGGGAGCGGGTGGAAGGATTGCCGAAGCGGCTCGGGCCGGGGGAGCGGGAGGCGATCGCCCTGGCCCTGGAGCGGGAGGCGACGCTGCTCAGCGACGACAAGGCGGCCCAGCGCGAAGCCCAACGGCAGGGGCTTACGGTGACGGGGCTGTTGGCGGTGGTGCTTGAAGCGAAGGCCCGCGGGCTCCTCCCCGAGGTAAAGCCGGTGCTCGAGGAGCTGGTGGGAGCGGGGTTCCGGATCGCGCCGGACCTGTACGAGGCCGTGCTG
>WFXV01000094.1 GCA_015490435.1 Thermaceae bacterium | reverse complement strand
GGTTGGTGCATTCCGGGCGCGGGGAGGCTCGAGACCTGCACATCCCCGCGGGCCGGACACGGGCCGCGGCGTGACGGCAATACAGCGCGCCGCCGGTACGGCATCACCGGGGATCGCCGGTTCCGGCCAGCCGGAGGATGCTCGCAGGGAGCAGGCGGTCCACAAAGACGGCAAGGTTGTAGGCCTGCGGGACGGCCACACTGGGGGCAAGTATGGCCTCAAATCCTGCATCTAGAGCGGCGAGACCAAGGGTGTGGGTCAGGGGTACCTGTCCCTTGCGGACCTGGTCGCGCCAGCCCGGATCCAGGAGAAGAGGGGCTGTGAGACCGAGCTGGCTAAGGACCTCGGGGTTGCGAAGGTCCAGGACCCGCTGGAGACGGAACTCGACCGCCAGGAGAAGCCGGGCCTCACGGTCCTTGGCCGCGAACCGACCACCCAGGCTGACGCCGTATCCCGTCTCGGCGACCGCGGTTCGAGCATCCTCAGAGAGGTAGACGGTGCGGACGCCAACCGGGTTGTAGCGGCCGCCGTAGCGTGCCGCTCCTTCACCGGAGAGAGCCCTCTGCGGGTCCGCGTATCGTAGGGCTACGAAGCGGTAGCCGGTTCCGGTCACGGAAAGGGCCCTGACGTGAGCCAGGGCCCCGCGCAAGTCCTTCTCGATGCTCACGAGGGAAGGCCCTCCTTGAGGGCTAGGACGAACGCTAGGGCATCGTCGAGACCCCCCTCCTCGACGACCTGCCAGGTCGTCCGTTCGTTCCAGATGGCGGTCGGGGTGTGAAGCCACATGCGGGCCTGGGCCAGGTCGCCGACCATGGCCGAGATCTCGAGGAGAAGGGTCTCGATCTTCGCCGCCCTCGCCTGGATGCGGGTGGAGGTGGGGTTTTCCGAGAGCAGCTGTCGGCGGACGCCCAGGGCCCGGGCGAGCTGAGCGGGGCGCACGCCGAGAACCCCGGCGAGCTTGCGGGCGTGGATGCGACCGGTCGCCGGGTCGCGAATCTCGGGAAGGGGCCGGGGCGCCTGGGTCAGGGCAGCGTACACGGGTTTCCTCCTAGATCCCAGGATAGGATGGGGACGATGCCCGGTCAAGGGGCAACCATCAACCGGACACAAGGGGACCGTCCCTACGGCGTGCTGTAGGGACGGCACTGGGGCTTGCGCCCTGTGCGTAGGTTGCTTAGGACTGCGTTCCGTGGCCATCTACTACACCCCCGACGAGCTCGCCCGGGCGCTGAAGGTGAGCGGCGAGGCGGTGCGGGCGCGGCTCCGCCGGGGGGAGATCAAGGGGCTCCGGGTCGGGCGCCTGTGGCGGGTGCCCCGGGACGAGGCCGAGCGCCTGCTCGGGGCCGAGGGGCTCCGGGCGCTGGATGCGGAGCTCGAGCGCGAGCGGGAGGGCCGGCCGTGAGGCTCGCGGTCCTGAACCTGAAGGGCGGGACTGGGAAAACGACCTCGGCGGTGTTCCTCGCCGCCGGGCTCCACACCGACGGACCCGCCCAGCTCGGTCCTGAGGTGGACGTCCACCCGGGCCAGGAACGGGCAGGCGTCTGCGTCCGGAGGCTCCCCCAGGACCTCGACCTCGCCCCCGTCCAGGAGGCACCGCAGGGGCTCTTCCGGGGGCATGCCCATAGCATAGAGGCGTGATCCTCGTCGGGACCGCGAGCTGGACCGACCCGACCCTCATCGAGGCGGGGTGGTACCCGAAGGGCGTGGCGCGGAGCGCGGAGAAAAGGCTCCGGTACTACGCCGAGCGCTTCCCCACGGTGGAGGTGGACTCCACCTATTACGCGATTCCCTCCGAAAGGAATGCCCGGCTCTGGGCCGAGCGCACTCCCGCGGGGTTCGTCTTTAACTTTAAGGCCCTTTCGGCCTTCACCGGCCACGGCCTCGAGCCCCGCGCCCTTCCCCGCGACCTGAGGCCGCTCGTCCCCGAGGAGCTCCTTAAGGCGGGGCGGAAGGTCCCCCAGTCGAAGCTTCCCGAGGAGCTCGTCGAGGCGCTTTGGGAGCGGTTCTTCGCCGCGCTCAGCCCCCTGAGGGAGGCGGAGAAGCTCGGCTACACGCTCTTTCAGTTCCCGCCCTGGTTCAAACCCAGCGAGCGCGCTTACGAGAAGCTCAAGGAGGTCAGCACCCGGGCCCGGGCCGCCGGCCACCTCCCGGCGGTCGAGTTCCGGCACGCCTCCTGGTACGGGGAGAAGGTCTGGCCCGAGGTGAGGGCGCTCCTCGAAGAGTGGGAGCTCGTCCACGTGGTGGTGGACGCTCCCAAGGTCCGGGGCGCGCCGCCGACGGTTCTCGAGGTGACGAACCCCGAAGCTGCGGTGCTCCGCTGCCACGGCAGGAACGCCGAGACCTGGTGGCAGCGGACCGAAGCTGCTTCCGAGCGCTTCAATTACTGGTACTCGGAGGAGGAGATCGAAGAGCACGTCGCTTGGGCTCGCGCTCTTGAGGAGCGGGCAGGGACCACGTTCGTGATTTACAACAACAACTTCCGGACTCAAGGAGTGGACGCCGCGGCGACGTTCATGACGCTGGCCGGTCTGCGGCCGCCCGAGCCCTCCGAGTAACCACCGCCGGGGCCTCGTCAAGGGCCCAGACCCTGGCTGCGAGCAGGGTCCCGTCCCCCTGGTACTTTCCCTCGACGATTAGCACTGAAGCATCCCGGAGGATCCGGTAGCGGGCTTCCCATAGCGTGGGCGGGATCACCGCCTGGACCCGGAAGGGGCCGTCCTCGAGGACGTAGAACGCGTACCCCCGGGCGGTCGGCGGTCGCTGGCGGGCGGCCACCAGCCCGGCGGTCCGCACCGGCCCGGGCCGGAGGGCGGCGAGGGGGGAAGCCCCCACCTCCTCGAGGCGGCCGCGCAGGAAGTCGAGGGGGTGGAGGGGGAGCGCCGAGAGCCCCTGGGTCTCGAGCTCCCAGCGGAACCGCTCCCCGAGCGGCATGTCCGGGAGCGTCGGGGCCTCCGGGACGGGGGAGAGGAGGGCCCCTCCCCCGGTGGTGGCGGCCGCCCCGGCCCGGTACACCGCCTCCCGCCGGGGGCAGAGCGCGTCGAACGCCCCGGCCCGGGCGAGGGCGACCAGCGCCCCGGCGGGGATCCCGGCCCGGGCCTGGAAGTCCTCGACCCCGGCGAAGGGCCCGTCCAGGCGGGCGAGCACCGCCCGGCGGGCGGCCTCCTCCCCGACCCCCTTCACCGCGGTCAGGGGGAGGCGGATCGCCTTTCCTCCCTCGGTGCGCTCGACCCGGTAGAACACCCCCGACCGGTTCACGTCCACCGGCAGGAACCGGACCCCGAGCCGCCGGGCCGCCTGCCGGAGGGTCTGGGGGCTCCACATCCCCGGGCGCTCGCTGAGGAGGGCGGCGAAGAACTCGGCGGGGTAGCGGGCCCGGAGCCAGAGGGAGGCGTAGGCGTGCTGGGCGAACGCCCAGGCGTGGCTCTCGGTGAACCCGTACCCTCGGAACGCCGCCACCATCGTCCAGAGCCGCTCCGCCGGGGCCCCGGCGAGACCGAGGGTCGCCGCCAGCCCGGCCAGGAACCGCTCCCGTAGGGGGGCGAGGTCGTCTTCCTCCCGGGCCTTGGCGACCCGCTTCCGGAACGCCTCGGCGTCCTCCCAGGCCAGGCCGGCGCCGTGGTGAAGGATCCTGAGGAGCTGCTCCTGGAACAGGAGCACCCCGTGGGTCGGGGCCAGGATCCGGTCGATCACCGGGTGAACGGGCCGGGGGCGCTCCCGCCCCAGCCGCCGCCGCAGGTAGGGGCGCACGGTCCCCGACTGGATCGGTCCCGGCCGGACCAGGGCGATCTGGTGGGCGAGGTCCCGGAGGGACCGGGGGCGGAGGCGCCGGGCCATGTTCTGCTGGGCCGGGCTCTCGAGCTGGAACACCCCGATCGAGTCCCCCTCCCAGAGGGGGCGGTAGACCGCCTCCTCCTGGGGCAGGGCCTCGAGGTCGAGCCGGACCCCCTCGGTCCGGAGCACCTCGTCCCGGGCCCGCTCCAGGGCCGAGAGCATCCGGAGGCCGAGGAGATCGAGCTTGACCAGCCCCAGGGCCTCGAGGTCGTCCTTGTTCAGGGCCAGGACCCGGATCCCCCCCGAGCTCCGGAAGACCGGCGCGTAGTCGGTGAGGGGGCCGGGGGAGAGCACCACCCCGCCGACGTGGGGGGCGAGGTGGCGGACGTGGTCCCGCTCCATCCGCCCCAGCAGCGCGAGCAGCACCTCCTTGACCGGGGCCTCGCCGAGCACCTCGTCGAAGACCGGCCGGGCTTCGCCCGCCCGGGCCGGTGGAAGGTGGCGGTAATCGCGGCCCAGCGCCCGGGTGAGCCGGTTGCGGAGGCGGGGCGGGAGGCCGAGCGCCCGCCCCAGGTCCTGGACCGCGAGGGGGAGGCGGTAGGTGATGTAGTTCGCGGTCATCGCCTCCCGGTCGCCCCCCTCGCCGCCGAAGAACCCCTCGACGAAGGCCAGGACCTCGTCCCGGCGCCGGCTCGAGAGGTCGATGTCGATGTCGGGGAGGGCCCGCATTCCGGTGTGGAGGAACCGCTCGAAGAGAAGGTCATGAGCCAGGGGGTCCACCCGCGAGATCCCGAGCAGGTAGGCGACCAGGCTCCCGGCCGCGCTCCCCCGCCCGGCCGCCAGGATCCCCCGGCGGCGGGCGAACTCGGCGACCTCCCGGGCGGCCAGGAAGAACCCGGCCAGGCCCAGGGCCTCGATGGTCCCGAGCTCCTCCTCCAGGCGGGCGCGGGCCCGGGGATCGCCGGGGTAGCGCCGGTCGAGTTCGGCGAGGGCGAGCGCCCGGAGGTGCTCGTCCGGGGTCCGCCCCTCGGGGACCCGGACCGGCGGGGGGAGGATCCGCCCCGGCAGGAGCTCGAACGCGGCCTCCCGGGCGAGGGCGGCGGCGTTCGCCCAGGCCCCGGGGTGGGGGATCCTGGCGAACGCCTCCCTCCGGTCGGGGAGGAACTGGGC
>WFXV01000093.1 GCA_015490435.1 Thermaceae bacterium | reverse complement strand
GAAGATCCTGGAGGGCCTGAAAGGGGTGTTGGGGCGGCAGACCACCCTGCTCGTGAGTCATCGGGTGAGCGCGCTCAGGCACGCCGACTGGATCGTGGTCCTCGACCGGGGGCGGATCGTCGAGGAGGGGACCCACGAGGCGCTCCTCAGGCGGGGTGGGGTCTACGCCGAGCTCGAGCGCCTGCAGCGGCTGGAGGAGGAGCTTTGAAGGGCCAGGTCCAGCGCATCCTCGCCTACGTGCGGCCCTACCGCGGCCAGGTCCTGCTCGCGCTCTTCTTCATCCTGGGCACCACCCTGCTCGCGAACCTCCTGCCCCTCGTCTTCAAGTACGCGGTGGACGAGGCCCTCGCCCCCGAGACGCCAAAGCCCCTCCCCGAGCGGGAGCAGGCCCTCCTCCTGGCGGCGCTTTTCTTCCTCGGCCTCAAGCTCGCCGACGCCGTCTTTCGCTTCGCCCAGACCTACCTGCTCGCCTGGATCGGGCAGAAGGTGCTCTTCGACCTCCGGCGCGACCTCTTCGACAAGCTCATGCGGCTTCACGTCGGCTACTTCGACCGCACCCCCACCGGGCGGATCCTCACCCGGCTGACCTCGGACGTGGACGCGATCCACCAGTTCATCACCGGCGGGCTGGTGGGGTTTGCCGCCGACCTCTTCATGCTCTTCGGGATCATGGGCTTCATGCTCTGGCTCGACTGGCGGCTCGCGCTCTTTGCCTTCTGGGTGATCCCGCCGCTTTTCGCCCTCACCACCTGGCTCCGGGTGCGGATGCGGGCCGCCTACCGGGTGATGCGGCGGCGGCTTTCCGAGCTCAACAGCTTCCTCGCCGAGAACCTCGCCGGGGTGGTCACCATCCAGCTCTTCGCCAGGGAGGCGCGGCAGCTCGCCAAGTTCGACGGGAAGAACCGCGCCCTCCTCGACGCCCACGTCGAGGTGATCCGCTGGTTCGCGCCCTTTTTCCCGCTGGTCGCCTTCTTCGGCGAGCTGGCGGCGGCCTCGGTGCTCTACCGCGGGGGCGAGGACGTCTTCCGGGGGGCGGTGAGCCTGGGGCTCTTGGTGGCGTTCTTGGACTACACCCGGAACTTCTTCGAGCCGCTCCGCGACCTCTCCGACAAGTTCAACATCTACCAGTCGGCGATGGCCGCGGCCGAGCGGATCTTCACCCTCTTGGACGCGCCCGAGGAGGTCCGGGACGCCCCCGACGCCCTGCCGGTGAAAAGGCTCAGGGGCGAGATCCGCTTCGAGGACGTCTGGTTCGCCTACGAGGGCGAGGATTGGGTCCTGAAGGGGGTTTCGTTCGCGGTCCGGCCGGGGGAGAAGGTGGCGCTCGTCGGTCACACCGGGGCGGGCAAGACCAGCGTCATCAACCTGATCGCCCGCTTCTACGACGTGCAAAAGGGGCGGGTCTTGGTGGACGGGGTGGACGTGCGCAAGTACCGCCAGCGGGACCTCAGGCGGGCGCTCGGGATCGTGATGCAGGAGCCCTTCCTCTTCTCCGGCACGATCGAGGAAAACCTCAGGCTCGGGGACGAGGCGATCCCAGAAGCGCGGCTTTGGGAGGTGCTCGAGCTCGTGGGCCTCGCCGAACCCCTCCGCAAGAGGCCCGGGGGCCTAAAGGCCCGCCTCGGCGAGCGGGGGGCCGGGCTCTCCACCGGGGAGCGCCAGCTCCTCGCCCTCGCCCGGGCCCTCCTCCACAACCCCGACATCCTCCTCATCCTCGACGAGGCCACCGCCAACGTGGACAGCGAGACCGAGCGCCGGATGCAGGAGGCGCTCCGGCGGGTCTCGAAGGGCCGTACCACGGTGGTGATCGCCCACCGCCTGGCCACGGTCAAGGACGCCGACCGCATCCTGGTCTTCCGCCGGGGCGAACTGATCGAGGAGGGCCCCCACGAGGCCCTCCTCCAAAAGGGCGGCTACTACGCCCGGCTCTACGCGGTGGCGAGCGGCGGCTAGTCGGCGAGCGCCCGGGCGAGGAGCTTGCCGTCCGGCTCGTAGAAGCGGACCTCGTCCACCGGGCGGAAGAGCTCGAGGATCACGAAGGGGCTGGTGAGCGCCTGGGTGGTCAGGGTGCCGGGGGGCGGGGTCTTGAGTGCCAGGGTGAACTCGGCGGTGCGCCGGGTGACCTGACCCCCGAGGACCTCGATCCGGTAGCCGCCGGTGGGCTTCATCCCCCAGAAGAACCCCGCCAGGCAGCGCCCGTGCTCGAGCACCGGCGGCCGCGCCTTGGGCAGCCGGTTCCCGTATGCGAGCTCCCAAAGCGCCGCCACCCCGCGGGGGGTGCAGGCCAGGTAGGCCATCGGGGTCCGCCCGCGGTAGGCGGCGTAGTTCCCGGTTTCCAACACCTTCCACTCTAAGAGCGGCGTGCTCCGCCGGGGGATCTCCCGCTGGATCCGGAGGGAGCTCAAGCGGTGCACCCAGGGCCTGGGGTCGAAGCGGTAGGGGCGGTGGACCGGCGCGGCCCGCTCGAAGACCACGAGGGGGCGGCCGCGGGCGCGGAGCTCGAGCTCCCGCCGCACCACCCGGGTCTCGTCGGGGGTGAGCTTAAGCGGACGGAAGGGCCGCTCCTCGGGCACCCTGAGCACCGCCTTCCCGGCCGCGATCGGCCCCGAGAGCCGCCACCAGACGTCGCCGTCGTAGTACCAGCTGGCGAGCAGGTCCACGTCGGTCTCGATCGCGTAGGCCCCGGCGAAGGGGTCATAGGCGGCTTGGACCTGGGGCCGGACCGGGGGCAGGACCTCCCGCCAAAGCGGCATCCCGTTCACCCAAAGCGCTCCCGGGATCGCCCAGGGCGAGGGCTCGCTTCCGGCGGGCTCGAGCAGAAGCCGCTCGCCCTCGAGCTCGACCGCCATCGGGTCGCCGTAGAAGTAGGCCCAGCGCTCGCTGGCCTCGGGGAAGAGGAGCTCGATCTCGTGCACGTTGAAGTAGGGGTGCTCGGGCGTGACCAAGCGGCAGCCACCGAGGAAGAGCGCGGCCAGGAGAAGTGCCAGACTCAAGCGTTTCATCGCCTCATTCTAGCGAGCGGCCGCGCCCCGCGCGGGTGAGGGTTCTTGAAGGCGGCTTAAAGCCGGCCGGTGCGGGGGTCGAGGGCGTCCCGGAGCCCGTCTCCGAGCAGGTTGAAGCCGAGCACCGCCAGCATGATCGCAAGCCCGGGAAAGAGGCTGATCCAGGGGGCGGTGGCGAAGTACTGGAACCCCCGGGCGATCATCACCCCCCACTCGGGCGCCGGCGGCTGGGCCCCAAGCCCCAAGAACCCGAGCCCGGCGGCGTCCAGGATCGCGGTGGCGATCGAGAGGGTGGCCTGAACGATCAGGGGCGAAAGCCCGTTCGGCAGGATGTGGCGGAGGAGGATCCGCCCGTTCGTGGCCCCGAGCGCCCGGGCGGCGGCGACGAACTCCTGCTCCTTCAGGGAGAGCACCATGCTCCGGGCGAGCCGGGCGAAGACCGGGATCTGCACCACCCCTACCGCCAGCATCGCGTTCTCGATCCCGGGTCCGATCACCGCCACGATCGCGATCGCGAGCAGGATCGAGGGGAAGGCGAGCATGATGTCGATGAGCCAGCTGATCAGGATGTCCACCCAGCCGCCGAAGAACCCGGCGACCAGGCCCAAGAGGGTGCCCGCGACCAGGGCGAGCCCCACCGCCACCACGCCGACCCGGAGGCTGATCCGGGACCCGTGCCAGACCCGGATCAGCATGTCGCGGCCGAGCTCGTCGGTGCCCATGGGGTGCTCGATCGAGGGGGGCTTGAGCCGCATCCGGAGGTTGCGGTCCTTGGCCGGGTCATAGGGGGCGAGGAGCGGGGCGAGGAGGGCGAGGAGCACGAAGACGCCCACGATGAAAAGTCCCGCCTTTCCCGAGGAAGAGCGCAAAAAGCGCCGAAGCGCTTGCTGGGTGGGGGTGCGGGCGAGCGTGGCCACGGTTGCCTCCTAGCGGTACTGGATCCGGGGGTCGAGGAGCCCGTAGGAGAGGTCCACGAGCGCGTTCACGATCACGTACACGGCGGCGATGAAGAGGGTGCCGCCCTGCACGATCGGGTAGTCGCGGGCCTGGATCGCGTCGTAGAGCCACTTCCCGATCCCCGGCCAGTTGAAGATCGTCTCCGTGAGGATGGCCCCGGTGAGCAGGGTGCCGAACCAAAGCCCGATGATGGTGATCACCGGCAGCATGGCGTTTTTCAGCGCGTGCTTGTAGACCACCACCCGCTCGGGCAACCCCTTGGCCCGCGCGGTGCGGACGTAGTCCTGGGAGAGGACCTCGAGCATCGAGGAGCGCATCATCCGGGCGATCACCGCCGCCGGGATCGAGCCCAGCGCCAGCGAGGGCAGGATCAGGTGCCTGAGGGCGTCGGCGAAGACGTCGGGCCGGCCCTTGAGCAGGCTGTCGAGGAGGAGGAGACCGGTCACCGGCTGGAACTCGGTCCCGATCCCGAGCCTGCCCGAGGGGGGGAGCCAGTGCAGGTTTACCGCGAAGACGTAGATGAGCAATAGGCCAAGCCAGAAGATCGGCATCGAGACCCCGACCAGCGCCCCGGTCATCACCAGGAGGTCGGCGAGCGAGTTCTTGCGTATGGCGGCGAGGATCCCGGCGGGGATCCCCACGAGGAGCGCCACCGTCATCGCCCCCAGGGTGAGCTCGAAGGTGGCGGGGAAGCGCGCCTTGAGCTCGGCTGCGACGTCCACCTTGGTGAAGATCGAGCGGCCCAGGTCGCCCCGCAGGATCCGGGCCAGGTAGGCGGGGTACTGGGCCTCGAAGAGTTTTTCGATCCGGCCGGTCTCGCGGTAGGCCTCGAGGTTGATGAAAAGGGGTTTGTCGAGGTTCAGCTCCCGGCGCAGCCGCTCCAGCGCCTCCGGCGTCGCCCGCTGGCCGAGCATCACCCGCGCCGGGTCGCCGGGGATCATCCGCACGAAGGTGAAGACGAGGAGGCTCACGCCGAAGAGCACCGGGACGAGTCCGAGAAAGCGCCGGAGGGCGTAGGCGGCCACGGCCTTGAGTATACGAAAGGGCCGGGGCCTTTCGCCCCGGCCCGCGGCCCCAAGGGGGCTACTTGACCTCGACCATGTAGAGCTCTTCCGAACCCAAGGGGCTCGGGATGTAGTTCTTCACGTTCTTGCGGGTGGCGTGGAGCGGGTTGTTGTGGGCCACCGGGATCGAGAGCACGTACTCGTGCACCAGCCGCTGGGCCTCGGCGTAGAGCTTCTTGCGCTCATCCAGTGAGGCGGTGACCCGGGCCTTTTGGATCAGCCCGGCGATCTTCGCGCAGTAGTCGGTCTCGCAGCCGAGGTTGGTCTTGATCGAGGTGGGGCCGAAGAAGGTGTAGAGGTAGTTGTCGGGGTCGGGGTAGTCGGGGCTCCAGCCCAGCATGTACATGGGGAACTTGCCCTGGTCGTAGTCGGAGAGGTAGGTGCCCCAGTCCTCGGTCTTGAGGCTCGCCTTGATGCCCACGTCGGCGAGGTAGGTAGCGATGGTCTCGGCGATCGGCTGGGGCGCGGGGAAGTAGGGGCGGGAGACCGGCATGTACCAGAGTTCGGTCTCAAAGCCGTTGGGGTAGCCGGCCTCGGCGAGGAGCTTCTTGGCGGTCTCGGGGTCGTAGGGGAAGGGCTTGATGTCGCCCGCCCGGCCCCACATCGCCGGCGGCACGAACTCGCTCGCCCGCTCGCCAAGGCCGCCGTAGAAGGCGTCCACGATCGCCTGCCAGTCCACCGCCAGGGCGATCGCCTTGCGGACCTTGAGGTTGTCGAGCGGCTTGTTCTTCTGGTGGAAGGCGACGTAGCCGATGTTGAGGCCCTTTTGCACCACCGCCACCAGGTTGGGGTCGGACTCGATCGCCTTCAGGTCCTCGGGGGAGAGGTTGTTGGCGATGTGGATCGAGCCCGCCTTGAGCTCGGCGAGGCGGCTGGTGGGTTCGGGGATGCCCCGGAAGACCAGGGTCTTGACCTTGGCCTTGTTCTTCTCGTTCCAGTAGTCCTCGTTGCGCTCGAGCACGACCTTGTCGCCGATCGTCCAGCGCTTGAAGACGAAGGGGCCGGTGCCCACCACCCCGACCTCGGGGGTCCCGTACTTCTCGGGGTCGGCCATCACCGCCTTGGGGCTGTCGATGCCGAAGTAGCTGGCGGCGACCATCTGGGGGAAGAAGCCCACCGGCTGGGTGAGGTAGAAGCGCACGGTGTACTCGTCCACCACCTCGACCCGGTCGATCACCGAGCCCTCACCCTTGAAGCCGCCGAAGACCCAGGTGAAGGGGACGAACTCCTTGCCGCCCCGGTAGGGGTTTTGCTTGTCGTTCCAGCGGTCGAAGTTGAACTTCACCGCCTCGGCGTTGAAGGGGGTGCCGTCGTGGAACTTGACCCCCTTGCGGAGGTAGAAGGTCCAGACCTTGGAGTCCTCGCTCGCCTCCCAGCGCTCGGCGAGCCCGGGGATCGGGTTCACCGTGCCGGGCTCGAAGGCCACCAGGGTCTCCACCACCTGCTTGGCCACCCGGAGGGAGTTCCCGTCCTGGGCGTCGGCGGAGTCGAGCGTCTTGGGCAGGTCGGACTGGCCGTAGACCAGGGTCTGGGCCAGCGCGAGCCCGCTAAGGGCCAAAAGCAAAACGCCGAGAACCGTCCACTTCTTCATAACCACCTCCCGAAAATCGCGTTCTTACCGGAACAAGTATACGCCGCCCCCGGCGGGGGCGGCAAGGAAAGCGCGTTTTTTAGCCGCCGAGGTAGGCGCGCTTGACCTCTTCGTTCTCGGCGAGCTCCTTGGCCGGGCCCGAGAGGGTGATCTCGCCGGTCTGGAGGACGTAGCCGCGGTGGGCGACCTGGAGGGCCTTGAGCGCGTTTTGCTCCACCAGCAGGATGGTCTTGCCGCGGTTATTGAGCTCGGCGATGGTCTCGAAGATCAGGTCCACGAGCACCGGGGCGAGGCCCATTGAGGGCTCGTCCATGAGGAGGATCCGGGGGTCCTGCATCAGCGCCCGGCCGATCGCGAGCATCTGCTGCTCGCCGCCGGAGAGGGTGCCCCCGAGCTGCTTGCGGCGCTCGGCCAGCCGGGGGAAGAGGTCGAAGACCTCGGCCTTGCGCTCCTCCACCTTGTGGCGGTCGTTTTCCAGGAAGGCGCCGATCTCGAGGTTCTCTTCGACGGTGAGCCGGGGGAAGATCCGCCGCCCCTCGGGCACGTGGCCGATGCCGCGTTTCACGATCAGGTGGGCGGGGAGGTGGTGCACCGCCGCCCCCTCGAAGAGGACCTCGCCCTCCTTGGGGTGGATCATCCCCGAGATGGTGCGAAGGGTGGTGGTCTTGCCGGCGCCGTTCGCGCCGATCAGGGTGACGATCTCGCCCTCGTAGACCTCAAGGTTGATCCCTTTCAGGGCGTGGATCTGGCCGTAGTAGGTGTGGACGTTCTTGAGCTCGAGCACCTTCTTCATGACGACGCCCCCTCCGCGGCCCCGCGGCCGAGGTAGGCCTCGATCACCCGCGGGTCGTTCTGGACCTCCTCGGGGGTGCCCTCGAGGATCTTCTTCCCGTAGTCGAGCACCGCGATCCGCTCGGAGATGCTCATCACCAGCTGCATGTCGTGCTCGATCAGGAGGATCGTCACCCCGAGGTCGTCCCGGATCCCCACGATCCGCTTCTGCAGGTCCTCGGTCTCCTGGGGGTTCATCCCCGCCGCCGGCTCGTCGAGGAGGAGGAGCTTGGGCTCGAGCGCGAGCGCCCGGGCGATCTCGAGCCGCCGTTGCTCGCCGTAGGGGAGGTTCTTGGCGAGCTCGTGGGCGCGGTGGGAGAGCTGCATGTACTCGAGGAGCTCCATCGAGCGCTCGAGCGCCTTCTTCTCCTCCCGGTGGTAGCGCGGGGTGTGCAAAAGCGCGTCGGCGTAGCTCGTCTTGGTGTGCACGTGCCGCGCCACCATCACGTTCTCCACCGCGGTCATCGAGCCGAAGAGGCGGATGTTCTGGAAGGTGCGGGCCATCCCCCGGGCGGCGATCCAGGCCGGGTCCTTGCCGGTGATCTCCTCACCGTCGAAGAGGATCCGGCCCTTGTCGGGCTTGTAGATCCCGGTGATCAGGTTGAAGAAGGTGGTCTTGCCGGCGCCGTTCGGCCCGATCACCGCGAAGATCATGCGGCGGGGGATCTTGAGGCTCACGTCGTTCACCGCCACCAGACCGCCGAAGGTCTTGGTGACGTTCTCGACCTCGAGGATCGGGGCCTCGCTCATGACTCCTCCTTCATCTCCAGCACGTGACGGCGCTCGGGGATGATGCCCTCGGGCCGGTAGATCATCATCAGGATCATGATCAACCCGAAGACCATCCGCTCGTACTTCGCGGGCTCGAGCTGGTTGGGGAGGTTGGCGAAGTTGTACTTAAAGAAGCCGAGGTCCAGGGTGAAGCCGGCGTTTCGGAGGTCGTTCAGGTAGTCCGAGGCCGACTTCAAGAGGTCCACGTTCAAGATCGTCACCGTGGCCGCGCCCAGGATCGCCCCCGGGATCGAGCCCATCCCGCCCAGGATCACCATCACCAGGATCATGATCGACTGGATCAGGGTGAAGGACTCGGGCGAGACGTAGAGCTGCTTGGCGGCAAAGAGCGCCCCCATGGCGCCGGAGAAGCTGGCGCCGGTGGCGAAGGCCAGGAGCTTGGTGGGGAAGAGGGGAATCCCCATCGCCCGGGCGGCGGTCTCGTCCTCGCGGATCGCGATCCAGGCTCGGCCGAAGCGGGAGCGGTCGAGCCGGATGTTCACCAGGGTGACGATCCCGATGATCACCAGCACCAGGAGGTAGAAGAAGAGCGGGTAGGCCTCGGCCCGGGAGAGCTGGAGCCCGAACTTCTCGAGCAGGGCGATGAACCAGTCGATCGGCGGCCGCTGGATCGGGGTGATGCCCTGGGGGCCGTTGGTGAAGTTGATCGGCTGGTCGAGGTTGTTGGCGAGCACCCGTACCACCTCGCCGAGGCCCAGGGTGACGATCGCCAGGTAGTCGCCCTTGAGCCTGAGCGCCGGTGAGCCGATCACCACGCCGGTGATCGCCGCCACCACCACCGCGATCAGCATGAAGAGGTAGAAGTACTCGCCGGGCAGCGGGAAGATCTTCCAGGGCATGAACTCGTTGGCCTGGGGCGAGCCGAAGATCGCCCAGGTGTAGGCGCCCACCGCGAAGAAGGCGGCGTAGCCCAGGTCGAGCAGCCCCGCGAGCCCCACCACCACGTTGAGGCCGAGGGCCATCGCGGCGTAGATCCCGGTTTGGATGCCGAGCTCGAAGAGGAAGGAGTTCTTGAACCCGGCCGCCGGGATCACGAGGAGCAGGATCGCGCCCCCGATCAGGACCTTGAGCCACTTGGGGATGGGCTGGAGCAGGGCGGCGAGGAGGGCGCCCAGGGTGAGCAAAAAGGGCAGGGTGCTGCGCGGGTTGTTGAGCAGCCAGAAGCTCGCCACCAGGGCGACGATCGCGATGACCGCGCTTAGGAGCAAGGGGTTTTCGCGGAGCTTCTTCATACTTTCTCCCCCAGCTGCTGGCCGATGATGCCCTGCGGCCTAAAGAGCAGGATGAAGATCAGAATCATAAAGGCCAGGATGTCCTTGTACTCGGTGCCCATGGCGCCGTTCGTGAGGAAGGTCAGGTAGGTGCCGCCGAGCATCTCGAGCATCCCGAGCACGAGCCCGCCCACGGCGGCGCCGGTGATGTTGCCGATGCCCCCGAGCACGGCGGCGGTGAAGGCCTTGATGCCGGGGATGAAGCCGACGTAGGGGTGGACCAGGGTGTAGAGCAGCCCGAAGAGCACCCCCGCGACCCCGCCCAGGAACCCGCCGATCAGGAAGGTGCGGGAGACGATCACGTCGGGGTCGATCCCCATGAGGCTCGCGGTCTGGGCGTCCTGGGCCACCGCCCGGATGGCGATCCCCAGCTTGGTCTTGTGCACCAGCCAGTTGAGGCCGTAGAGCATCGCCAGGCTGACCACGATGACCAGGATCGACTTCATCTGGATGGTCATGCCCAGGTCGGCGAAGACTACGTGCCGGTAGAGGAAGAGGAAGACCAGGGTGAGCCCGGCGGCGACCAGGCTGAGGGTGCGCCCCTTGGCCGGGGCACGATTCTTAAAGCGCCTGAGGAGCCAGTCGCCGAAGTAGGCGAGCACCCAAAAACCCACCCACACGGTGAGGGCGATGGTGATCACCCCGATCCAGTTGGGCAGGTTGTAGGTGGCCTCGAAGACGGCGAAGGAGGGGTAGCGCCGGTAGAAGGCGTTGTGCCAGAGCCCTTCGATCAGGCGCACCAGGTCCTGGAGGAAGAAGGAGACGCCGATCGCGGTGATGAGCGGCACCAGCCGGTTGGTGGTGCCCCGCTTGCGCAAGGGGCGGTAGGCGAGGCGCTCGACCAGGATCGCCACCACCGCGGCCACCGTGCCGCCGATCAAGAGCGCCAGGGCGAGGAGCAAAAAGGGATTGGCGATGACGCCTTTTAATAGGATGAAGGTCTCCGCCCCGGCCACCGCGCCGGCCATGAAGATCTCGGAGTGCGCGAAGTTAATGAGCTCGAGCACCCCGTAGACCATGGTGTACCCGAGTGCGATCATCGCGTAGACGAAGCCCAGGATGAGCCCCTCAAGGAGCACGCTAGGCAGGAGCTGGATCAGTATCTCGAGCAAGGCGCACCTCCCGGCGGTGTGAAAACGCGCATAACGTTGAATAACTTAGCACAGCCACCCGGCCTTGGCGAAAAAAGGAAGGGGGCGTAAAGCCCCCTTCCGCTAACCGAGTGCCTCTACTTGATCGCCTCGCACTTGGTCGCCGGCGCGGGGAAGGAGATCACCTTCACGACCTCGCCGGGGTACTTGGCCTCCTTCAGGTGGACGACGAAGTAGTCCGCCTTCTTCCGGTCGCCCTTGTAGTCGAAGGCGACGTACCCGGTCACGCCCTCGAGGGTGGTCTGGCGGATCAGCATCGAGAGCTCGGCCCGGGTGGGCGCCCGCTTGGCGTAGGCGACGAAGTCCTTGAGGGCCTTGATCACCACGTTGGCGGAGTCGTAGGCGTAGATCGCGAAGGACTCGGGCTTCTTGCCGAACTTCTTCTCGAACTTCTCGGCCATCGCCTTGGCCTTGGGGTACTTCTCGATGGGACCGGCGACGGTGGTGTAGTAGGCGCCCTTGGCGGCCTCGCCGGCGATCTCCACGAACTTCGAGGAGTCAAGGCCGTCGGGGCCCATGAAGGTGGCCTTGATGCCGCGCTCGCGCATCTGCTTGAGCAGCACGCCGGCCTGGTGGTAGATGCCGCCGAAGTAGACGAAGTCAGGCTTCTTGGCCTTCATCTGGAGGATGAGGGCCTGGAAGTTGGCCTTCTCCTCGGTACCCACGAAGCCGACCACCTGGGCGCCGAGCTCCTCGGCCTTCTTCTTGAACTGCTCGGCCACGCCCTGGCCGTAGGTGGTCTTGTCGTGGACGATGAAGATCCGCTTGGCCCCGAGCTCCTTCACCGCGAACTCGGCGCCGGCCGGGCCCTGCACGTCGTCACGGCCGACCAGCCGGTTGACGTTCAGGTAGCAGCGGTCGGTCACCGCCGGGCCGGTGTTGGCCGGGGAGACCATCGCGAGCTGGTAGTCCTTGTAAACCTCGGACGAGGGGATGGCCACGCCGGTGTTCAGGTGGCCGACGATGGCGACGATCTCGGGGTCGGTCACCAGACGACGGGCCACCGCCACGCCGACGTCGGGGTTGGCCTGGTCGTCCTGGGGCGCGAGCTCGAGCTTGAAGCCGAGCTTCTCGAACTCGGGTTGCGCCTCCTCCACCGCGAGCTGGGCGCCGAGCTTGATCATCTCACCCAGCGCCGCCTGCTCGCCGGAGAGCGGCGAGACGGTGGCGATCTTGATCACGTTGCCCTGCGCCAGGGCGCTCGCACCTAAGGCCAGTGCCAGAGCCAAAAGAACTTTCTTCATATCCCCCTCCTTCTCTGCGAGTTCTAAACGCTCGCGAGGGCATTTTACAAAAAAATGCACCGCGCTTGTCAATAAAAACCGCCGCCCTTTGGGCGGCGGTCCCGTGGGAAGCGGCGTTTAGTACTTGATCAGGTAGCGGTCGAGCTCCCACTGGTGCACGGTGATGCGGTAGTCCTCCCACTCGAGCCTCTTCGCCTTCAGGAAGTGGCGGTAGATGTGCTCGCCGAGCGCTTCCTTGATTACCTCGTCCTTCTCCAGGGCGTCGAGGGCCTCGCGCAGGGTGCCGGGGAGCTCCTTGATCTTGTGGCGGCGCCGCTCGCGCACGCTCATCTCGAAGATGTTCCGCTGGATCGGCGGGGGCGGGGTGAGGCCCTTCTTGATCCCGTCGAGCCCGGCGGCGAGCATCACCGCCAGCGCCAGGTAGGGGTTGGTGCTGGGGTCGGGCATGCGGAGCTCGGCCCGGGTGCCCACCCCGCGGCGGGCGGGGATCCGGATCATCGCCGAGCGGTTCGAGGCCGACCAGGCGATGTTGGTGGGGGCCTCGTAGCCCGGGGTGAGGCGCTTATAAGAGTTCACCAGCGGGTTGGTGATCGCCACCATGCCGGCGGCGTGGGCGAGCAGCCCGGCGATGAACTGGAGGGCGGTCTCCGAGAGCTGGTACTCGGCTTTCTCGTCGTAGAAGGCGTTCTTGCCGTTTTTGAAGATCGAGAGGTGGGTGTGCATCCCCGAGCCGTTGATGCCGACGATGGGCTTGGGCATGAAGGTGGCGTGCAGGTCGTGGAGGAGGGCCACCCTTTTGACCACGAACTTGAAGGTGGCGATGTTGTCGGCGGTGGTCAGGGCGTCGGCGTACTTGAAGTCGATCTCGTGCTGCCCTGGGGCGACCTCGTGGTGGGCGGCCTCGATCTCGAAGCCCATCTCCACCAGCACGTTCACCATGTCGCGCCGGGCCTCCTCGCCCTTGTCCAGGGGGGCGAGGTCGAAGTAGCCGGCGTCGTCGTGGGTCTCGGTGGTGGGAAGCCCCTCGGGGTTGCGCAGGAAGAGGAAGAACTCGGGCTCGGGGCCGGCGTACATGTTGTCGAACCCGTGCTTTTTGAGCTCCTCGATCTGGCGCTTCAGGGCCTGGCGGGGATCGCCCTCGAAGGGGGTGCCGTCGGGGTAGGCGACGTCGCAGATCAGCCGGGCCACCCGCCCCCGGGCGGGGTCCTCGATCAGGTCGGGGAAGATCGCGAAGGTGTTGTAGTCGGGCTTGAGGAGCATGTCGGACTCCTCGATCCGGGTGAAGCCCTCGATCGAGGAGCCGTCGAACATGATCTCGCCGTCCAGGGCCTTTTCGAACTGGCTCACGGGAACTTCCACGTTCTTGCCGACGCCAAGGATGTCGGTGAACTGCAACCGGAGGAAACGAACGTCATTCTGCTTGAGTTCCTTGAGGATCTCGGCTTTGGTGAGCGGCATATCTCAAGTCTACCGGAGATTCGTTGGCATATTCATGCGCTCTGCTCTCGCTGCCGCCAGTAACAAATGTGCCGAAGTAGCGGAACGTTCTGCGCGTAAACCACCATAAATTGAGAGTTGATTAACCGATTTGTGCTGAGCGCCCCATGAGATATTGACAGGCGTTCAAAACTTTGGGTACGCTTTGCCGCGTAAGTTTACGCACGGAGGTGTGCCGTGTTCAAGGATGCGAAAGAAGCGGTCAAGTTTATCAAGGAAAAAGGCATCGCCTATGTGGATCTAAGGTTCTCCGACCTTCCGGGACGCTGGCAGCACTTCACCGTTCCTGCCCACGAGGCCGACGAAAACTTCTTCAAGCTTGGCGCGGGCTTCGACGGATCCTCGATTCAGGGGTTCCAGGCGATCAACGAGTCGGACATGCTCTTGCTGCCGGACGTGTCCACGGCCTTTGTGGACCCCTTTGCGGAGCACCCCACCCTGGTGGTGATCGCCGACGTTTACGACCCGGTGGAGAAGAAGTTCTACGATAAGGATCCCCGTGGGGTAGCCAAAAGGGCGGAGGAGTACCTCAAGAAGACCGGGATCGCCGACGTCAGCTACTGGGGTCCTGAGATCGAGTTCTTCATCTTTGACCAGGTCGGCTTCTCCATCGAGCCCCACAACTCGGGCTTTTGGATCGAGTCGGAGGAGGGGCACTGGCACTCTTACGAGGGTGGCGACGGGCTTTGGATCCGCCCCAAGGAGGGCTACTTCCCGGCGCCCCCGGTGGACAAATACCAGGATCTCCGAAGCGAGATGGTGAAGAACCTTGAGGCCACCGGGGTGAAGGTGGAGCTCCACCACCACGAGGTGGCCACCGCCGGGCAGGCGGAGATCGACATTCGCTTCGACACGCTGACCAAGACCGGCGACAACGTCTTCAAGTACAAGTACGCGGTCCGGCAGACCGCCGCTCGGGCGGGGAAGACCGTGACCTTCATGCCCAAGCCCCTCTTCGGGGACAACGGCTCGGGAATGCACACCCACCAGTCGCTTTGGAAGAACGGCGAGCCGCTTTTCTATGACGAGAAGGGCTACGCCGAGCTCTCCAAGCTGGCGATGCACTACGCCGCCGGCCTCCTCGCCCACGGACCGGCCCTGGCCGCGATCACCAATCCGACGGTGAACTCCTATCGGCGGCTTGTACCCGGCTACGAGGCGCCGGTGAACCTGATCATCTCGCGGCGGAACCGTTCGGCGATCATCCGAATCCCCATGTATTTCACCGGGCCCAAGTTCAAGAAATCCAAACGGATCGAGTACCGGGCGCCGGATCCCTCGGGGAACCCCTACCTCACCTTTGCGGCCATGCTGATGGCGGGCCTTGACGGGATCCGCCGGGAGCTCGAGCCCCCGAAGCCGGTGGACAAGAACCTCTACGCCCTCTCCGCCCGCGAGGCCCGGCGGATCAAAACCTTGCCCAAGAGCCTTGACGAGGCTTTGGACGCGCTCGAGAAGGACCACGACTTCCTCCTCGAGGGCGGCGTTTTCACCGAGGCGCTGCTTGAGGAGTGGATCGCGATGAAGCGTGAGGAGGCGGCTCAGGTGCGGCTTCGCACCACCCCGATCGAGTTCCAGATGTACTACGACCTCTAAGTCTGGGAATCAAAAAGCCCCCCGGGGAAACCCGGGGGGCTTTTCTCTACCCGCTTACTTCTTGATGACGATCCGGCCCTCGACCTTGGGCGCCACCGGCGAGTGGGCCTTGATGTAGTCCACCACCACCTGGGCGAGCAGGGTGCCGCTCCGCTCGTCGATCACCCGCGGGGCGTTCTTGAACATGGTGTAGCCGTCGCCGCCGCGGCCCATGTAGTCGTTGATGGCGCAGACGTAGGTCTTGTCGGGGTCGAGGGGCTTCCCGTTCACGTAGACCTCGAGGATCCGCTCGCCGGCCGGGCGGTTCGGGTCGAAGACGTACTTGATGCCCGAGACCTGGGGGAAGCGGCCCTTGGTGCGCTCCCACTGGGAGACGCCGTTTTCCAGCGCGGCCTTCAGCGTCTTGCCGTCGATCTTGACGCTGATCACCACGTTGCCGAAGGGCAGGATGGCGAAGATGTCCTTCTTGGTCAGCGGCCCGGGGCCGTAGATCTGGTCGGTGCGGATGCCGCCGCCGTTCTGGATGGCGCAGTCGGCCTTGGCGTACTCGCGCATGGCGTCGGCGATCAGGTTGCCGATGTTCGACTCCTGGCGGCGGACCACCTTGCGCCGAGCGTCGAGCGGCACCTTGGTCTCGCCGATCACCTCGTTCATCGCCTTGTCGAGGGCGGCGGCGTACTCGGCCACCACCTTGGCCATCTCCGGGTCCTCGGGGATCTTGCTGTCCACCACGTACTCGGTGGGGATGATCACGGGCTTCAGGCCGGGGATGGTGTAGACCTTGAGGTGGCCGAGCCAGATCCAGTCGGCGCCGGTCTTCCAGATCAGGGTGCCGTTCACCACCTTCCACATGGGAGCGTGGTCGTGGCCGCCCAGGATGAGGTCGATCTCGGGGACGCTGGCGGCGAGTTTTTCGTCGTTGGCCATGTCCATGTGGGTGAGGGCGATGACCACCTCGGCACCCTTATCCTTCAGCATCCGGGCGTACTTGCGGCCGGTCTCGATGAAGTCGAGGTACTGGGCGTTGGGGCCGGGGCTGGTGAGCTCGAGCCAGTTGTCGATGAGGCCGAGGAGGCCGACCTTGACCCCGTTCCAGTCCACCAACGCCCAGCGCACCGCGCCGACGTAGCCCTCGCCGGTGCGCTTATCCACCAGGTTGGTGGAGATCCAGGTGAACTTGGACTCCTTCACCCGCTGGGCCGCCACCTCGGGGCCGAAGTCGAACTCGTGGTTGCCGAAGGTGGCGTAGTCGAGCCCCAGGCGGTTGAAGACGTCCACCATCTGCTTGCCCTTGAAGACGCTGGACATGATCGAGGGGCTGAAGGCGTCGCCGGAGAAGAGGATCAGGTTCTCCTGCCCCCCGAGTTCCTTGATCAGCGTCGCCACCCGGGCGGCCCCGCCGTACTTGCCCTTCTTCACCGGCTGGATCTCGTAGACGTCGTTGAAGTGGATGATCGAGAACTCGCCGGCGAAGGCGAGGGCGCCGAGCATGAGCGCCGCCAAGAAAAGCCCGATTCGCTTCATAACCTCCATCACCTCCATGCCTATTCTAGGCGCCTTTTCCCGCCGGCGTGCCCCGGTCGGAGGAGTGGCCGGGGTGGGCGCGCTCGCCGGTGACGTAGGCGGCGGCGTAGTTGGCGGCGGTGGCGGCCTCGCCGAAGTTGATCTGGATCAGCTTGAGCTTGCCGGGGTAGGTGACCGCGTCGCCGGCGGCGAAGACGCCCTTGCGGCTGGTTTCCATGCGGGTGTTGACCACGATCTTGTTGCCCTCGAGCTCAAGCCCCCAGTTCGCGAGCGGCCCCGGCTTCGTCAGGAATCCCGCGAGGACCAAGACCGCGTCCACCGGGAGCACTTCCCGCTCCCCGGTCTCCACGTGCTCGATCTCGGCCTCCTTGACCCAGTCGTCGCCGCGCACCGCCTTCAGAACGTAGGGGGTCTTGACTTTGAGTTCTCCGCGCCCGGCGGCTTCCTCCAGCTCCCGGACGCTCTTTTCGTGGGCGCGGAAGGCTTTCCGGCGGTGGATCAGGGTAACCCGGGCGATGTTCTTGAGCATCAGCGCCCAGTCCACCGCGCTGTCGCCCCCGCCGACGATCAGGACCTCCTTGCCCTTGAACTCCTCGGGGTGCTTGACGGCGTAGAAGAGTCCCTTGCCCTCGAGCTCCCGCTCCCCCTCGGCCCCCACCCGCCGGGGCTCGAAGACGCCGAGCCCGCTCGCGATCACCACCGCCCGGGCGCGGTAGGTGTGGCCTCGGTCGGTGGTGAGGAGGAAGCCCTCCTCGTCCTCGTCGAGCTGCTCCGCCCGCTCCTCGAGGGCGTAGATGGGGTTGAAGGGCGCCACCTGGGCGACCAGGCGGGCGGCGAGGTCGGCGGCCTTGATCTTGGGGAAGCCCACCACGTCGTAGATGTACTTCTCGGGGTAGAGGGCGACGAGCTGGCCCCCGGGCTCGGAGAGGGGGTCCACCAGTCTGGAGGTGAGCCCGCGCATCCCGGCGTAGAAGGCCACCGCGAGCCCGGTGGGACCCGCGCCCACCACGATCAGGTCGGTTCCGGTCTGCATCCTTCCCTCCTTAGAAAGGGCCCCCACCCGGGGGCCCCTCCTGCCTTCCATTATCCCCTATTCCGGGCGGTTTGCCAGGTCTTCCAGACCCTTGACGTCGGTGAGGGTGATCTTGCCGTAGCCCGACTTGATGTAGCCCTCGCGGGCGAGCTCGCCCACCACCTTGGTCACGGTCTCCCGGACCGAGCCCACCGCCGCCGCCAGGTCGTCGTGGGTGAGCCGGATCACCGGCCGGCCCTCGGCATCGGTCTGGGCGAGGGCGGTGGACCGGAGCTCGAGCAGGGCGGCGGCGATGCGGTTTTTCAGGCGCTGGGTGACGAGCCGCTGGATCCGCTCATATCCCTGGGCGAGGGCCGCCACCAGGTTGGCGACGAGCTCCCGGGGCTCGCTTTTCAAAAGCGCCTCCACCGGGATCGCCTCCACCTCGCTCTCGGTCAGGGCCTCGGCGAAGTGGCCGCGCTCGAGCCCGGCGAGCGCCTCCTCCCCGAAGAACTCCCCGGGCCGAACGAAGCGGAGCGTCAGGGCGTTGCCCTCCTCGTCCACGTGCTGGATCCGGACCAGCCCCGAGACCAGCCGGTAAACCGGCTCGTCCGGGGCCGGCACCCCGGGGTAGAGGATGACCTCCCCCGGGGAAAACCGCGCGCGTTCCCGGATGCTTGCCTTGCTCACGTTTCCCTCCCCGCCCCCAGGCTAGCACGGGGGCGGGGATTTTGTAAACATATTTGTTACGAAAATCTCGTCGAGGCGACGAGCCACTCGAGGTAGGGGGGATGCCCCTTCTCCACCGGCAGGGCGAGGACCTCGGGGACGGAGTAGGGGTGGAGCTCGGGCACCCGCTTGAGGAGGGCCTCGAGCCGGTCCTCGGTGGTCTTTACCACGAGCAGTTCCTCCCGGTCCTCCTCGATCTTCCCTTCCCACCAGTAGGTGGAGACGAGCCCCGGCACCCGGTTGACGCAGGCGGCGAGATGCTCTTCCACCAGGGCGCGGGCGAGCTTTTCCGCCGCTTCGCCGTCCGCCGGGGCGGTGATCAGGACCACGTAGGCCTTCATGGTTTTTAGCCTACTCCGTGCGCTCGACCACGAAGGCCGAGGCTACCTCGTCGCCCTCGGCGAGGTTCATGAGCTTGACGCCGGCGGTGGCCCGGGAGGAAACCCGGATCTCGGCCACCGGGATGCGGATCGCCTGGCCCTTCTTGGAGAGCACCAGGAGGTCCTCGTCGCCGTCGGTGGGGAGCATGGCCACGAGCTCGCCCACCTTCTTGCCGGTCTTGAACCCGATCACCCCCTGGCCGCCGCGGCCCTGGCGGGGGTACTCGCCGACCGGGGTGCGCTTGCCGTAGCCGCGGCTGCCCACCGCCAGGAGGTCGCCCTCCCAGCCCGCGGGAATCACCGCCAGCGAGACCACCGCGTCGCCCTCTCTAAGCCGGATGCCCCGCACCCCCTGGCTCGCGCGGCCGGTGGCCCGGACCTCGGCTAGGGCGAAGCGGATCGTCTTGCCCCGGCGGGTGGCGAGGACCACGTCGTCGCCGGCCTCGGCGGTGGCGACCGCGATCAGGTCGTCGCCCTGCTGCAGGTGGATCGCGATCAGCCCCGAGCTGGTGAGGTTCTGGTACTCGATGAGCGGGGTGCGCTTGACGATGCCCCGTCGGGTGGCGAAGACCAGGTCGCCGGGGGCCTTGAGGTCGCGCACCGCGAGCAGGGTGGCGACCTCCTCCCCCTCGCCGAGGGCGAGGAGCTGGCGCACGTGGGTGCCCCGGGCGGCGCGGCTCGCCTCCGGGAGCTCGAAGACCTTGAGGCCGAAGACCCGGCCGTGGTTGGTGAAGAAAAGGAGCTGGTCGTGCATCTGGGCGACGAAGACCCGGGTGGCCTCGTCCTCGCCCTTGGTGCGGCCGGCCTGGATCCCGACCCCGCCCCGGCCCTGGGCGCGGTAGGCCTCGAGGGGGGTGCGCTTCACGTAGCCGGCGGCGGTCATGGTGATCACCATGGGCTCGTCCTCGATCAGGTCCTCGGGCGAGAAACCCTCGGCGAAGGTGGTGATCACCGTGCGGCGGGGGTCGGCGTACTTCTTCTTGACCTCAAGGAGTTCCTCCTTGATGACCTCCCAAAGCCTGCCCTCGTCCTCGAGGATCGCGCGCAGGAAGGCGATCTTCTCCTGGAGTTCGCGGTATTCGGCGAGGAGCCGCTCGCGCTCGAGCCCGGTGAGCCGCTGCAGGCGCATGTCGAGGATCGCCTGGGCCTGTACCTCGGTGAGGCCGAAGCGCTCGATCAGGCCGCGCTTAGCCTCGGCCGGGTCCTTGGATGCGCGGATCAAGGCGATGACCTCGTCGATGTGGTCGAGGGCGATGAGGAGCCCTTCGAGGACGTGGGCCCGCTCCTCGGCCTTCTTGAGCTCAAAGGTGGTGCGCCGGGTGACCACCTCTTTGCGGTGGTCGAGGTAGTGGCGCATGAGCTCGAGGAGGGAGAGCACCTTGGGCTCGCCCTCGACGATCGCGAGCAGGTTGACGGTGAAGGTGGTCTGGAGCTGGGTGTGCTTGTAGAGCCGGTTGAGCACGACCTCGGGGTTCACGCCCCTTTTGAGCTCGATCACCACCCGCATCCCCCGGCGGTCGGACTCGTCCCTGAGGGCAGCGATCTCCTCGACCTTCTTGGCCCGCACGAGGGCGGCGATCTGGGTGATGAGGCTGGCCTTATTGACCTGGTAGGGGATCTCGGTGACCACCAGGGCGACCCGGTTCTTCTTCTCCTCGACGTGGACCTTGGCACGCAGCTTGAGGCTGCCCCGGCCCCGGGCGTAAGCTTCCTTGATCCCACCCCTATGCAGCCGGCCGCCGGTGGGGAAGTCGGGCCCCGGGAGGACGGCGAGGACCTCGTCGAGGGTGATCTCGGGGTGGTCGATCATCTTGACCAGGGCGTCGATCAGCTCGCCGAGGTTGTGGGGCGGGAGGCTCGTCGCCATCCCCACCGCGATGCCGGAGGCGCCGTTCGCCAGCAGGTTGGGAAAGCCCGCCGGCAGCACCTCGGGCTCGCTGGCGGTGCCGTCGAAGTTGGGCTTGAAGTCGACGGTGTCCTTGTCGATGTCCTTGAGGAGCTCGAGCGCAATGGGGGAGAGCCGGGCCTCGGTGTAGCGGTAGGCCGCCGGTGGGTCGCCGTCGATCGAGCCGAAGTTCCCCTGCCCGTCCACCAGCGGGTAGCGCAGGTTCCAGTCCTGGGCCATGCGCACCATCGCGTCGTAGACCGCCTGGTCGCCGTGAGGGTGGTACTTCTTGATCACCTCGCCGACGACGCCGGCGGACTTCGCGTGCTTGCGGCCGGGCAGGAGCCCTTCCTGGTACATGGCGAAAAGGATCCGCCGCTGCACCGGCTTGAGTCCGTCGCGGACGTCGGGCAGCGCCCGGTCCACGATCACGCTCATCGCGTAGTTGATGAAGCTCTGCTTGACCTCTTCGGTGATCTCGACAGGTAGGACTTCTGCCATCGTGCGCCTCGCTTTGGGGGAACGCGTTCCCACCGGAACGCAATTCTTTACACCGCCTACTAGTATACCCTGCCGGCGCTTTCAAGAAAAAGCGAACCCGCCCTTTCGGGCGGGCTTTTGGCGGCCCCGACGGGACTTGAACCCGCGACCTCCCACGTGACAGGCGGGTGTGCTAACCAAGCTACACCACGGGGCCCTGCCACCGGCGAGTATAGGCCCGGCGGCCTAGGAGGTCAACGCGAGCAGGTACTCGATCGCGTAGCGGTAGCCGAGGGGCCCCAGCCCGCTGATCACCCCCCGGGCGGCGGGAGCGGTGACCGAGTGGGCCCGGAAGGGCTCGCGGGCATAGAGGTTCGAGAGGTGGACCTCGACCACCGGCAGCGGCTGTGCGCGGATCGCGTCCAAGAGGGCGTAGGAGTAGTGGGTGAGGGCGCCGGGGTTTAGCACCATGCCCCGAAAACCCTCCTCCTCCGCCCGCTGGATCCACTCGACGAGCTGGCCCTCGTGGTTCGATTGCCGGCTGACCACGCCGACGCCCAGCTCGCTTCCCCAGGTCTCGAGCTTTTCCTCGAGCTCTTCAAAGGTCAGTGTTCCGTAGATCTCCGGCTCGCGCCGGCCGAGCAAGTTGAGGTTGGGACCGTGCAGGACCAGGATCATAGCGCCTCCCAGAAAAGGGCATAGGTTTCTTCGAGCATTCTACGCGGCACCGGGGTGATCACCAGGTCGCCGAGCCCCCGGGGGATCACCCAGTAAAGCCCCTCGGCCCGGGCCTTCTTGTCGCGGACGAGGTAGGGCCAAAGCGCCTCGAAGGAAAGCTCGGGCGGGGGCGGGGGCCTAAGCCACGCGAGCAGCGCCCGCACCCGGGGGACGAGGTCCTCGCCCCCGAGCACCCGGCCGAGGAGGGCGGCGTAGAGGAGGCCGTAGGCCACCGCCGCGCCGTGGGAGATCCGGTGGTCGCTCGCGGCCTCGAGGGCGTGGGCCAGGGTGTGGCCCAGGTTCAAAAGCCGCCGTTCGCCCGCCTCCTTGTAGTCGTCCTCCACCACCCGGATCTTCACCGCGACCGCCCGGGCCAGGTAGACCTCGAGCTCAGGGTGCCCCGCGTGCAGGTCGAAGGGCGCGAGGAGCGCCTCGTCCCCCGCGATCAGCCCGTGCTTGAAGGCCTCCACCAGCCCCTCCTTGAAGAGGGGCTCGGGCAGGGTGGCAAGGGCCTCGAGGTCGGCGAAGACCGCCTCCGGGGGGTGGAAGGCCCCCACCAGGTTCTTGCCCTCGGGCAGGTTGACGCCGGTCTTGCCCCCGACGCTCGCGTCCACGATCGCGAGGGTGGTGGTGGGGAAGCTCCGGTAGGCGATCCCCCGCAGGTAGGTGGCGGCGAGGAAGCCGCCGAGGTCGGTGAGCGTCCCGCCGCCGACGACGTAGAGCACCGCGTCGCGGGTGAGCCCGAGCCCCGCGAGCCAGGAGAGCAGTGCGCCGTAGGTCTCGAGGGTCTTCGCCCCCTCGCCCCCTTCGAGGCCGCGGAGGTGGGCGATCCCCGCGGCCTCCGCGATGTTCCGGGCAAAGGGCTCCACCGCCCGGTCGAAGATCAGCGCGGCGGGGCGGGGCTCCGGCGCGAGGCGCGCGCCCCGGCCGATCCAGATCGCGTAAGGGGGGTTACGTACCTCGAGCTTCACGCCACCTCCAGAGCTCCTGGACGATCGCTTCGGCGGTCTCCTTGGGGCTTCGCCCCTCGCTTTCGACGTGGATCGGGGCCTCGCGGTAGAGCGCCTCGCGCTCTTCCAAAAGCCTTC